>JAUHWE010000226.1 GCA_030424825.1 Verrucomicrobiia bacterium | reverse complement strand
TGCCATTGACCGCATGCCAATACTGGAAGAACCGGTTGTCGGACTCAAACGAATGATAATACTTTCCTTCCCCGCTTCTATGGGAGCGGTTGTCGTCGATAGCTTAGACAAGGAATAATCGATTTCCGGCGAATCGATTCGCCACATAACTGCAAGATAGCTATCCGAAAGCGAACAAAAAGGCCTCTGGAGTCGGTCCAGAGGCCTCGGTACTATCTCTGACAGTAAAGACTCTCTTTACGTCGTATACTCTCTCAGTTTGCGGCTCATCGAACCATTCATCCAGTCCCGTATGAGTGCCGCCACATCAAAAGTCACTTTCTCTCCCCTTCTCAATGCGCCAACGGGGTTGTTCAGATAATTCAGATCGGTCAAGGTTTCTCGACCTTCCAGAATCACCTTATTTTCGTCGTCAAGAATCTGATACTCGAACTTGATTCGAGGCGGATAGATATCCTTGTCGATACGAACATTGTTCTCAGGCAAACGTTCCGGCTCGTACTCCCCTGCCAAATCGATGTCCTGGACCCTTACGTCCAAGGTATACCCTTTCGGCAAATGTTTCTGAGCTTCAGACCTGTAGACATCCCGTATTTCATTAAGCACGAACTGGTGTCCTTTATCCGTGTTCATTCCATCAAAGTTGATATCCCTGTACCCAGATGGATTAGAAAAATCAACCTTAACGACAACGTCGTATTCATTTGACGACTTCCCATCACGACTGTCAGCTATACTTGGCAGCGCCAGGATAGACATTATCACTAACACACTACTGAGTCTTTTAACATTATTCATCGTTACATCCTCCTTTTACGTTATTCGTTATTCACCCCATGCCGGATTCAAAGAGTTAAGTTATTTTAGAATCCAGCCAGATTGTTTAAATTATTACCTGAAAAATCTTTCAACCGCTTTTGGGTTTCTTTTTTTATTTCACTTCATCTGTAGGATCTATTGAGCATAGGACGTGCCGCAATTAAGTCTGCACCCCGTCCACTTAACAGCCTCAAATTGAGTCACTTAACAAAAGCAACTTCCCAACCTAAACAGAGACCCGAGTCAGAATTCGTCAATCAGTGTGAACAAGTGTCACATTTGAGAATCACCGTCTATCAATCTACATCCTGCTACTGGGGTATGAATTGTGCCCATGATCTCTTTACAAGATTTACGGCGCCATACGTCAGCGAACCTAAACTTTTTTACCCTTCTGCAAAATGCCGCAACAGAACACCTTCAGCGCCTCCAAAAACGGAGTTCTTCATGAAGCGTTTCAACCTTCTGTCGCAGCTTTACGATAACCGTAGCTGCTCGCATATCGACAGACAGTTCCTGCCGCATCAACTCCGCTTGCCTGATCAAATAAATGGCCTCCTGATCGAAATAAATTCCATAGCGCTCCGTATCTCCAATTGGCTTCACCAATCCAATCTTCCAATATTTGAGAACTAGCCGAGCAGGAACCCCCGCCATTGATGCCGTCGTCACGTGATCGAAAACTTCATCCGCTGCGGATGGATCCTGCCACTTGGGAGTAATCTCGTTATCAGATGACATAAGCTACGTTTTCGCTCGAGGGTTAAAGGCAGAGATCGACTTAAGCTTCTCCCAAAGCCCGCGCTCCTCAGTTGACAGGGACTCCGGCATCCGAATTCGGATCTCCACAAATAGATCTCCTCGATTCGAACCTGATTTCGGTAGACCATGTTTTGCCAATCGGAGTTGCTGCCCCACTTGAGCTCCCGGCTTCACCGTCAATCGAGCCGTCCCGTGCAATGTAGGGACCTCAATGACACAGCCCAAGGCAATCTCCCAAGGAGCCAAATTCAGCCCATAATGCAAGTCGCTTCCTTTGACTGTGAAATAGGGATGCTGCGCAAACCGGGCTTTAAGAAACAAGTCTCCCGGAGGACCTTCGTTCGGCGAGGACTGTCCTTGACCACCTAGTCGAATTCGCTGACCTTCCCGAATTCCCGCCGGAATCTTTACGTCTAGCGATTGGATTTTTTCGGTCCCGTTCTCCGGATCAATCTTCCTTAACGATAACCGGCGAGTCGCACCCTTGAAGGCCTCTTCCAGAGTCACCAGAATGTCCGCTTCAACATCGGACCCTCGAATAGTGCGCCTTGAGGAAGTGCCAGTCCTATTAAATCCACGACTTCCCTTTGAACGAAGCCCATCGAACGGGTCTACCCCGGAACCTCCAAAATATTGTTCAAAAAAATCACTGAATCCCGTGCCTCCAAAATGGTACTCGTACCCCCCTCCCGTATTGCCGGTCGCGCCATCGAACCCGCCAAATCCTCTCGGACCCCCGGTGCCGCTACCGGAATAGCGAGCGTCATCGTACTTGTCCCAATCGGATCCTAGACGGTCATATTTCTTACGCTTTTCCGGGTCCTTTAGAACTTCGTATGCTTCGTTGATCTCCTTGAAACGATCTTCGGATGAGACTTTGTCTTCGGCCTTGGCGAGGTCTGGATGGAATTTCCGAGCCAGATCTCGGAACGCCTTTTTAATATCCGCTTGCGACGCATTTTTAGGCACACCCAATGTCTTGTAATAGTCCTTATATTCGACAGGCATAGGAGAGTGTTCCAATTTCGGCACTAGCCGAAGCCACAAGGATCATCGACTAGTGCCCAAGCGTCAAGCATAGCGTTTGCTTGTCATTCAACAGGAATCGTTCGCTGCGCCGCCTTTGCCGCAAGTGGGAGCCTTACCGTTAGTATACCCATATCCGACTTCGCCGAAACCCCATCGGATTCGATTTCAACATTGAGCTGCAGATCAAGCCGGTAATCCTCTCCTCGAATTTCTGTGTGCAACGCCTTCCAATCAGACTGCTTGTATGATGCTCGAGAAGCTTCTATCGTTAGCATATCTCCGTTGAGCGTTATCGCGACGTTCTCACGAGACACGCCCGGCAAGTGAACATCGACCAGGTACGCATTGTCCTTGTTGCGTAACTCGTAATAGGGCTTTAAATACGCCCGGCGGATTTCCCCATTTCCCATTTCCGCTTTCGTAATTTGAGAATTCATTGTGTTTCTCCTTTCTTTTCGATTGCAGGTACTAGCTAATAGAGATCGACCTAGGCTTGCGCTCCTCCACCTTGGGGAGCGTAACCGTCAAAATCCCATTTTCCAGCTTAGCAATAACTTCGTCTGGATTTATATCGTCTCCAACGGTAACCGCACGGGTTATTGTAAGCGCCTTCGCATTTTCCCCCTCTCCAATCTCCCGCTTAGCGTCAATCGTAAGGACGGCATTCTCAAGTTTCAGATCCAAGTCGTCCTTCCGGACTCCAGGCAACTCGGCGACGAGAAAATAATTCTCGCCATCTCCGTAAACATCAACGGGGAAGTTGCTTTTGCTATTCGAATTGGGGATCATTCCTGGCCAGAAATCACTGTCCCAAAAGGAGCGATCAAAAAAGCGATCCATACCATTGAAAGAATCGCCGAATCTATAGTCACGTTTTAGTAGCGTCATAATTTCATGTCCTTTCTTTTATGGTTTTAATAAAGGGTCTCTATTTATGCATATCCTGTGCCAAAATGTACATAGATCCTAATGCCTGAATTCCAACAAGTTGCTCTTGAGCCTCAACCGCCAGCAGACTCGATGTGGCACATCTAGCTCGGCACAGATCGGGCCACCTTGTCACTATCGAATATAGTGCCGACCGGCCCCACCAACCTCTACCCTCTGAATAGTTTGACTGCCTCCTCCTACATGCCGAATAATCCCATACCATTGCACAATCAGTGAGCACAAAAAGCAGGACCATCATGCCCCGATCTACAATCGCTTCAGCAATTCTAACGATGTGCGTTTCCGTGCTCATCCCGCCCATGGACGCAACCGATTCGATCCGGTCGGCTCAAGCCGCAGTAGACCAAATCGAAAACATCGAGTTCAACCGACACATCCGTCCCATCCTGTCGAATAATTGCTTCTTCTGCCACGGGCCCGACAAAGAAAAGCGGGAGGGAGATCTGCGCCTCGACATTCGGGAAGAGGCGATCGAGGCCTTTGCCTTTGTGCCAGGAGACACCGAGGACGGGGAACTGCTTCACCGGATATTTAGTGAAGACCCCGACGAGGTCATGCCGGAACCAAAATCGAATAAATCACTCACCGATGTTGAAAAGCTGATTCTCAAACGCTGGATCGGAGAAGGAGCGGAATACGAAAGCCACTGGTCCTACAATCCGGTCAAGCGCCCCACCCTGGACGGGATCGACAGTATCGTCGCAGAACGCCTGCAACAGAAAGGCCTGAAACCCTCTCCCGAAGCCCGCAAGGAAACCCTGATTCGCCGCGTCTCGTTGGATCTCATAGGCCTTCCTCCATCACCCGAGGATGTCACCGCATTCGTCAACGATGAACGACCGGATGCCTATGAAAAGTTCGTCGATCAGCTCCTAGCATCCAAACACTACGGTGAGAAAATGGCGATCCACTGGCTCGACGCGGTCCGCTATGCCGACACGGTCGGGTACCACGGGGACCAGGAACGCGACGCAACGCCCTACCGAGATTACGTGATCCATTCGTTTAACGAGAACAAGCCATACGACCAGTTTACACGGGAGCAAATCGCCGGAGACTTGCTTCCCAGCCCCTCTACCGAACAGCTCGTGGCGGCCAGCTATAATCGCTTAAACCAAATCAGCCGGGAAGGCGGTATCCAGGATAAGGAATACATAAAGAAATACCAGTCCGAACGTGTCCGCACGACAGCGACCACCTGGCTTGGCTCTACCATGGCCTGCGCGGAATGCCATGACCACAAGTTCGACCCGTTCACCACCAAAGACTTCTATAGCATGGCCGCCTTTTTTGCAGATATATTGGAAAAAGGTGCCTACACCGGTGACGGCTCCTACCAGGATAGTATCGAAAAATATCTGACAACCGAAGGCACGCACGAAGGCTGGTTTGGTCCTGAACTGAGCGTGCCCAACAAACTCTTCCACGAGAATCCCAAAGCGGTAAAGCAAGCGATTGATGAAAAGGAATCCATTCTGGCACAAGGCTCAGATCAAGCGGAAAACGAATACCGTACATGGCTAGAAGAACAACGCGAGCTTGCGAGCCAATCTCTTCCCGTATACGTTCCGTTCGAATATACCAACCAGCATTACGAAACCACAAAGACGGAAGCGATCGATCTGTTATCCTATCCTTATGGTTTGCGAAAGCTCGCAGCGCTTCAGTTTGATGCCCGGATCGTTGGAGGCGGCGGAAGAGGATCTCTCGGTATCGAGATTAGGTATGAGGTTAACGGTCAGATTCTCAAGAAGGCCTATCATCTCGGTGACAATTTCGAAGGGGAACTGAACAATAAATCAAATGCGCCCTTCGTTCAGGTAACACCTCTGCTCTACAAAGGCGTTTGGCATCCAATTAGCCTAACGCGGGATACCCTCGACCTCCCGACTTCGGCTAAGCTGATCTCAATTCTCCCCATGAAGGGCAACGCTGGAGGATTCCGAAATTTTCGAATTCGCACGCAGAGAGATGGCACTCAGCACGCACTCCTTAGCCAAGACGGTCGAGAATCGCTCGCTCAGTTAATCGAAAATCGAGAGGACGAAAAAGACTATCCGCAGCTCAAACAAGAATTCTTCGTCCATCTTTCGGATACGTTTTTAAACCAACGCAACGAGATAGAGGCACTCAAAAATGAGCTTTACGGTTTGCGCTACACACCCTTGACCGTAAGCGCCAAACCTCGAGAAGTCAAAGTCCTGCCCCGAGGCAATTGGATGGACGAAAGTGGAAAAACCGTTCTACCCGCCAGCCCTTCCTTTCTGCCCAACGCCATTGCCTCAAGCGAATCTCGACGCCTCAATCGTCTGGACCTCGCCAATTGGATTACCAATCCCCAAAATCCCCTTACCGCCCGAACCTTTGCAAACCGGATTTGGGCGATGTATTTCGGCACCCCTCTCTCGAGCGCGCCGGAAGACCTCGGCCTTCAAGGAGAATATCCGCCCTATCCCGAACTTCTTGATTGGCTCGCGTACGAATTTGTCGAATCTGGCTGGGACATTAAGCATTTGATCCGCGAAATAGTCACCTCCAGAACCTATCGCCAGTCGAGCGACGTTTCCGATCAACTGTATGAAATCGACCCCTACAATCGACTTCTAGCCCGTCAAAGCCCCGTTCGCCTCTCTGCTGAAATAATAAGAGACAATTCTCTAAAGATCAGTGGCTTGCTTAATACGAAACTGGGCGGATTCAGCTCACGGCCCTACCAGCCGCCGGGACATTACCGGAACCTTAATTTTCCCAAGCGGAAATATGCTCACGACACCGACGAAGACCAGTATCGAAGAGGCGTATACACTCACTGGCAACGAACCTTCCTTCACCCAATGATGACCGCATTTGATGCAAGCGGCAGAGACGAATGCGTAGTAAAGAGGGACCTCTCCAACACACCACTCCAAGCCCTCAACCTTCTCAACGATCCTACTCAAGTAGAAGCTGCGAGAGCCCTTGCCGAGGGGCTTCTCGATATTGGGAACGACAATGCCCGAATAGAAACCGCCTACACACGAGCCCTGGCACGTAAGCCGACTGTGAAGGAAAGGCGAACCCTCAAAGCTTTCCTAAACCGAGAGCGAAAACGGTTTGAAAGAGCGGATAATCAAAGTGAGGAATTTCTTGCAATTGGACTCAAGCAACCCGATCCGATCCATAATTCCGCAGAGCTCGCCGCTTTGACCAGCATGAGCCGAGCGATCCTGAACTTGCACGAAACGATTACACGATACTAGAAAACGACAACACATCAAGAGGTCATAAGTTCAACCGCAGAAGCCCCTATCGAGAAACAAGTATTTTATGTCTTCACTATCCAAATACATCACTGAAATCAATCGTCGCTCTTTTCTAAAGAACTCTCTCTCGAGCCTCGGAGCCTTCGCTCTTGGTGATCTTTTTACCGCTGACTCTCTCGGCAATCAGTCATCGGGCATTGCGAACGGGCTCCACTACCCTGCCAAAGTGAAACGGATCATCCACCTTTGCATGGCGGGCGGGCCCTCTCACCTCGAGACATTCGACTACAAGCCTGCCCTTGAAACGCACCACGGCAAACCCATGCCCGAGTCATTTACTGCTGGCCAACAAATCGCCCAGCTCCAATCCAACGAACTGAAAGTCAAAGGTCCCACTTTCAAATTCTCACGACATGGGAAAAGCGGGATGGAAATCTCCGAATGCTTTCCGCACATCGCTTCACTGGCAGACGAGATCGCCGTGATTCGCTCCATGT
>JAUHWE010000225.1 GCA_030424825.1 Verrucomicrobiia bacterium | reverse complement strand
ATCGGAACAATGTTCACCCAATCACGGGTGTGAACCACGTAAAAATCTCCCTCTGTCTTTCTTTTGGGGTGCCGAAATCGTTTAGACAAAATCTCAAAGATGCGGCAGTCCGCCACCTTCTTGTTGCCTAGCTCTTCCCAATGAGAAGGCCCGTCACCCGATTCGCTATGCGTTGAGGTCGTCATTTAATAGGTTTCACTGACCTCCTCTGGAGGGAGCAGCCCTACTCCGCGTCTGGAATGAGAATTTTCTGCCCAATGCGGAGACGCCGGGGGTCCACCCCCGGATTGGCATCAAGCAAATCGTTTACGCTAACCTTATATTTCGTGCTCAATTTCCCATAAGTGTCCCCAGAGGCGATGGTATGGGTTGTGGATGAAGATGGAGGAGAAGAAGGGGCGGAACTATCGCCCTTGCTCGTCAGAGTGGAAGCTACGGGTTCGGATGAACGGACTGGGGCTGCCGCAATCCCTCGTTCCTCCAAGGCCTCGACCTTCTTTAGAGCGGTTCCTGCCTGCATGGCAAGGTTTCGCATGTTCCTTTTGACATCGGATACATCCTTTTCGATCGCACCCGAAACGGTGCTTAGGTTGGATTCTATAGAAGAGATCTTTCCGGCTGTCTTGCGCAGCATCTCGGAATTGTCGCTTACCGTGGACTCCAGATTGGAAATGGAATCGGCCGCCCCGGATATTTCCGCTATGCGGGCTTCCAGTTCGCTAGCTTTGGAAAAGCCCAGCCAACCCAGCCAAACCCCAACAACCGCTATGATTACAGCCGCAATCCCTATGAACAACGGCGTTTTCGAGGAGGCATCCAAATCGGCAGAAGATAGATTATCCATGTTTGTTAAGCGTAAAGTTCCATCACAAACGAGTCAGCCAATTGGGCCATTCGATAGGCGTCTGCAGATGGTATTCCTATACTTGTTCTTTCAATAGCCATGGATTTCAAGATATTCTTGACAGCAATCCCAATAAGACGTCTTTTGACGCCTCTTTTTGCGGGGCGTAGCTTAGCCTGGTAGAGCGCCTGGTTTGGGACCAGGAGGTCGAAGGTTCGAATCCTTTCGCCCCGACCATTTTCACCACTGGAGTGAGATGGTCACACCGCAAATCGACCCTGCTCTTTCTCCAGGCACGTCAACCGGGAAGGTTCGACAAAGCGAGTATTCGAACGGAGAAGAGACTTGCGACGCAAGAGTCCGCAGGACTTCGAACGAAATGAGTACCAATCTTTTCCTCCCAGCCCAGTACGCAGGGGAAAACAGCAAAAATACTCCCGTAGATACGGACAATCGTCGATGAAGCAGCGCCCCTCCCATACCTAGAAACCAACCGCAGGTACTGGGTTGCCGGAACAAAAGGATGCAAGTCGGCTTGCCTTCCTTATTCAGATCGAGACAAAGTCCCTAGTTGCAATCGCACAGGGATCCGTTGTTTCATCCAAATCACATTCATGCCTAGCGAAGAAAATCAGATCTCGGTCCCGCTCTTGCTTGAGTTCTCCTCGAACCTGCCAGCGTCTCCCCGAATATTCGCAAGGCTGTCAAAGCTGATCGAGAATGAAGACACGGGCCTCGACTACGTTGCTTCAATCGTGAAAATGGACCCCGGGCTTGCCGCCCATATCCTGAGGGTCACCAACAGCGCCTACTACGGTTGCGCCATCAAGCTCAATGACATCGAATCCGCCATCGCAAGAATCGGTTTCAACGAAGTGCACAAGGTTCTGAGCGTCGTCATCGCCCATGAGTCATTCTATCAGGCTCTGCCCGTCTTTGGAGTCACTGCCACCGAATACGCGGATGACTGCATCGCGGTCGCGGTCGCGTCAGAAGTCATCTCGATGAGGATCGGAACCGACATGAACGCCCCCTACATAACAGGTCTGCTACATGGGCTTGGAAAACTGGCGATCAACCTCTACCTAGAGAAGCTCGGCAAAACCTTTCATTTAATCGAAACCAAGAGCCGAGAAGCGCTTCATCGAGCCGAATTAAACGCGTTTGGCATCACCAGTCTGACAGCGGGTTCCGAGCTTTTGAAACACTGGCAATTCGAGTCGGAAATCTGGATCCCCATAAAACAGCAACGGGACCCTAATCGCGCATCGAACTACATTCGCCAGACCGCGATCCTGACCGCCGCACTTTGGGGAGCCGACAACTTCAAGGACTTTGACAGCGAAGCAAAGCTTCCTAAGAACCTGACTTGGGCTCTTAAAGAACTCAATATCGACCGAATCGACGTTCCTAGCTTAATAGATGACATTCGGTTCGAATTCAATGATCGCCAAAATCTCTTCTCTATGCTTATCTAGTAACGACTTCATTGAGAAGCTCCACCCCAACTCTCGTGCATTCTCAAGCATTCCAGGAAACACCAACTCTTTCTCGATCGCTTAAACGACCCAGAGCGAATACCCTTTCTCTGTTAGTTGTAATTATCGGATCCATTGTCTTGGGTCACATTGGGTTGATGTCCCAAACGATCGAATACGAGACTATGCCAGACTTGATCGATCGAGGAACGAAAGCCTTCTCAAGAGGCGACTACACCGAAGCCGCGACCGCTTTTCAAAAGCTTCAGTCCGTCTACTCCGAAGAACCCGAATGGCAAGAAACCAGGCTCAGCGAAAAACTGATGCCACTAGCTGGATACGCTGCCCTCAAAGCGGGGCTCTACGACCAGGCCATCGATTCGCTCGGCACGTTTCTAGACCAAGAGAGTTCCGCCTACAGTCAGGAGATTTTCGTTAAGTACACCTTGGCGCTCGCCTTGAAAAAGAAGGGGGATCACGAAAACGCTCTCAAGGCATTCGAGGATTTCAGAAACGGCTCCTCTTCAACGTCTCAGCAAGGAATCGCCTTCATTCACGAAGCGGACATTCATCTGGAGTCCAACGAGCCCGCTATCGCGGCAAAGTTACTCAAAGGCGTTATCGACAGCGATGCCGCCATTCGCGTCCGGACTCAGGCTCGATTGAGACTGCTTCAGGAACAGATCAATCAGAACAATCTAAGTGACGCCGCCCAGACACTTCTCAAAAGTCCTTGGGGATCGGATACGATGCCCGAGCTGGCATTGTTGGCCTTTTTGGCCATCGAGTCCGGAGACGCATTTCTAAAGAACGAAATGCATACTGAAGCCCTTCGAGCCTATCAGCTGGTTCCCACCAAGAATGTCTTATTGGATAAGCAGACTCAAAAACTCGCAGCAGTGAAGAGAGTGTTCGAAGAACGCAAAAGCGAAGTAGGAATGAGCGGCTTCATGTGGACGGATTTCTATGAGCAAGTAATCCATTCGGCTTCGGTCCAGCTCGAAGCCTTAAAAGCATCGCCTGACTACACGGATCAATTGACTCTCCGTCGAGGTCGCGCATCGTTGCTCGCGGGACGCTCGTTCGAATCGTGGCTTCTTTTCGAACGCTTGGCTCACAATTCAACGAGCGACTATGCCGAACAAGGGCATCTGAACTGGATACTCGCCGCCAAGGAACTGGGCCGATTCGCGTCCGCGATCGAAATCGCGAATAACTATCTGCAACTGTATCCAGGATCTGATTCGGTTGATGACGCCCTTATGCTGATTGCAGGCTCTTTGATTGAGTCGGAACGATACGACGAAGCCATCAAGGCCCTCACCGAACTTTCAGAGAACGCCTCCAAAAATGAGTACCGAATTTCATCCCTCTACCAGAGGGGGCAATGCTATATGCGGAAGAGGAGCTACGTTGCAGCACGGACCGATTTTGAGAAAGTTGCAAAGTCCGATTCTGACATATTGCTTAAGCAAAGAGCAGAACTGTGGGCTGGAATTAGCTATTTTCTAGAAGGCAATTTTGAAGTAGCCTTAGCAACATTCAACGAACTTTACTCAAATGCGGAGCACGAAGGGATAAAAGGGGAAACACTGTATCGAGTAGCTTGTTGTATGTATTCTTTATATAGTTACGATGATGCTACAAGAACGCTGGTGGAGTACTCGAACCAGTTTGTGGGCCATACCCGGGAGTTTGAGGCACAGCTATTGCTTGGCGACTGCTACTTTGCCCAAAACCGGTTGGAAGAAGCGATCGCCCGATACCAAATCATCCCTGATGAATTGACGGATTTAGCTCATCTCGCTGCTATCCAATCCGCGTTTGCCTACCAGGAGGCAAACCAGATTGAGGACGCGGTTCGCGTTTTGGAGCGGCGTGCCAGACTAACGCCTGATCCCTACAACTATTCTGAGATTCAACTCATTTACGCCGAGATGCAGCTCAATCGAGGAAACGCGGAGAAAGCTCTCGCCGCGCTGGAGCAGGCAGTCACGGACCACGGTGATGCCTTAAACGCGGAGAACATGCTCGAGGTTTTGGAGCAACTCGCTCGTTTAAAGGAAGGTGACGATTCTCTCCGTTACAAACGTGCCTTAGATCAGGGCAAGTTTAGACTGGCAGCCCGATTGGGCTTACTCCAAGCCTTAGAATTGCGAGCAAATGGTCTGGTTTTTCAAGCCAATGAAACGTTTCTTGAACTGGCAAACGAACTCCCAATAGAAGCGCTACCCCCTGAGTGCCTCGCCCATATCGGCTTGGAGCTCATCAAACTTGAATTCGAAAGGGGAACTCGGATGCACGAAATTCTCTTGGAACAGTATCCGCATAGCAGTTACTTGCCATTCGCCTATTACGGGTTCGCCAGAGCGGAAGCGGAAGCGAATCATTTAGGAGCGGCACTGGGATGGCTCGACCGTATTGGGAAAAGCAACATCAACTCACCGGTTTACGTCCCCACACTCCAATTAGAAGGTTCGGTAAGGATGCAGCTTGGCGAATACGCCTCCTCGCAAATCGCTTTTGAAACGATTCTTTCATTGCGCTGGGCAAGCAGTGAAGAAAAGGCAACCAGCTTGCTTTCCCTCGCAAAACTAAAAGAGCTGCAAGGCCTTCCCAAGCAGGCCGTCGCCTACTGCCAGAGAGTTTTCACACTCTATCCAGGGGTTACCGATGCGGCCGCCCAAGGATATCTAGGCAGCGCTGAGTATTTGGCGCAAATTGAGGAACCTACAAAAGCAAAGGAGATTTTGGACGAGTTTCTCGGACGTCCCGAGTACAGGCATACAGAGCAATTCAAATTGGCGAAGGATCTACACTCGCGTCTTAATATACCCCAGGGAGAACAGAAAAAGTCATGAAACTGTTCGTATCCACAGTAATGCTTCTCACTAGTCTGATCACCGCGATACCGGCATCCGACTCAATTGAACTGACAAACGGGAAATCCCTTTCGGGCAACCTTGCCGGTAGACAATCGATCTATGTAGTGCTCGCTATCACTGAGGGTCAAAGCGAAGTCGAAATACGCCTCAAATCCGATGAGATCAAACGTATCCTCTTTTCGGATTCTTCCGCCAAGGATGAGGCGATAGACAGATACGCTATCAGCGACCCATACCAAGTAACTACCCTCCTTGAGAAACTGGTGAGAAAACGGCTGCCTTACATGGATCTACTTTCGCATTCAGACGAATTGCTGTTCGCCATGCTCCTCGAATCCTATATTCAATCGGGTCGAACCGTCGATGCTCTTGACCGAGCAAAGCTCTGGCGAACCAAACTCAAAACCCAGGAAGTCGTGGACCAGATTGACGAGCTTCAAATTATTGCAGCAAAGAATGCCGGAGATTTAGATGAAGCCATTTTCTATAGTAAACGATGGATCGATTCCGGGAAACCCGCTCGAGAAACCGCATTGCCGTGGAGCACCCTGGCGGAAAAGTCCTTGAATGAAGGGAGAATTGAGGAGGCGCTTTGGATTGCCCTCAATCCCATCGTCTTTACCCATCCCAATACCCCGCGATTTCTTGAAAATGCCTATGAGGTTGCCGTATTCTCCGCGTATCAACTCGACGATTTTGACTACGCGCTTCAGCTTTACACCGACATGAAACTAAGGAAACTCAGTTGGCCCATCGATTCAGAAAGAGCAAACGTCCTCACAAAACTCGAACATCTCCAGATAACCCAGACTTCCAGAGAATCTCACAAGGATTACTCCACTTCCAACCCTTCCACCGGCCTCCTCAAAGTCGTCGGCGCGCCTTGACCTAGGAATCCAAAACATGCGCAAATCAACCAAAATAAAACTCACCCTACTCGCTCTCCCCTTTCTCAGTCTAAACTTGTTTGGACAGGCCGAAAAGGCTGACAACATTAAAAGCTCGTCCCTCTGGAATATGATTGAGCAAGGAGGTTGGGCCATGATTCCTCTCGGAATCTGTTCGCTTACATTAATCTACCTCATCATCCATAGCCTAAGGGAAACCAACCCTTCGCGCTTTGGGACGGAGTTTTTCGGAAGTCGGATGCAATCGCTTTGCGAAAGCGGTCGACTCGAGGAAGCGCTGGCGGCGGCGAAGCAGGAACCCACTCTTCTCGGGAAAGCGCTGGCGGCAGCGCTTCCAAAATTAAGTGCGGAAAATCGCGAGCTGAGTCGGGAGAAAGTCGAGGAAACCATCCAGGAACAATTCGAACTCGAAGAGCATGGAATTGGCCAGTGGATACACTACATCAATGTCATCGCTACCGTGTCTCCAATGATTGGACTGTTAGGGACAGTCAGTGGAATGATCGGCGCCTTTCAAACAATGTCCGCAGGCGGCATGGGACGACCCGAGCTTCTGGCAGGAGATATCGGCGAAGCTTTAATTACAACGGCTACGGGCTTGTGTATCGGCATTCCCGCAATGATCGCCCATTCCTACTTCAACAATCGCCTCAACAATCAACTCGTTGAGAACACCCAACGAGCCAACGCAATTAGTGAAACTCTCTGGGGTACTCCCGAATCATAATCTGAATGCGGATATCTGGAGGCAAAGCACGGGGCGTGGAACTACGTGTATCCAAAAGTTCTGTCCATCGGCCCGCCATGGACCGACTACGCCAAGGAATTTTTTCAAGCTTGGGACAGACGGTTACGGATGCTCGCGTTTGCGATCTTTTCGCGGGAACCGGTTCGTATGGCCTCGAAGCGCTAAGTCGTGGGGCCAGATCCAGTTCGTTCCTCGAGCTGAACCGGAATGCCTGTGGCACGATCAAGGATAATATTCGAATTGTCGCAAAGAGTATGGGAGTGGGCAGCCTGGACGCTAAAGTGGTTCAAGGTGATGCGCTGAAAGCCACTATTCTAGGTAGCGAAAAGTTCGACCTCATTTTCGTGGACCCTCCTTACGACATGATTGAATCTTCCGCTTCCGCTCTCTTCTCTACACTGGATCGCATCCTCGACGAGGATGGAATCGCCATAATTGAAATGCCAGG
>JAUHWE010000224.1 GCA_030424825.1 Verrucomicrobiia bacterium | reverse complement strand
TAGCCTTCGGTCGTAAAAATCCACGTGAAGGATCCATCTTTACACGCTTCGACAAGGCTCAGACTCGGCTACGCATAAAATTGGATGTGGCCATGGAGAAATTCTACAGGCCTATTTTGAATACAGCAATTCGGTTCCGGTACCTTACGATCGCGGTATTCGGATCCTCTCTGCTGGTTGTTATCGCATACACCATGAGCGGGCGGGTGAATTTCACCTTTAACCCTACTATTGAGAATGACTATATTCAAGGTGAGCTGGAAATGCCTTCGGGTACTCCAGTGGAACGGACCCGCGAGGTGATATTCCAAATCGAGGCAGCGGCAAAGCGAGCGATCGAAAAGATTCCCGAGAAGGGCATTGTGCGAAATTACAATGTTTCTGTGGCGAGTCGAAACACCAATGGAGCGAGAGTGGCGATCAAGCTGGTTCCGCAGGGACAGAGAAAGATCACGGGGGCGGAATTTGTCAATGAATGGCGGAAGGAAGTTCCGGAGATCCCAGATATGGAGTCACTGTTCTTCGATTACTTGGTAGGACCCGGAGGAGAAGCGGCGATCTATATACAACTTGCTCATCCAGATGTGGAGATCCTGCGCCAGGCAGCGGAAGAGCTGGGGAATATGCTGGCTTTGTATCCAGGTGTTGCAGACATTCGGAAAGGCTTCGGTAGAGAAATGCCGCAGATCAGTTTCGAGATAAAGCCTGAGGGCCAGGCGCTGGGGATAACGGCTCGCGATCTCGGTCAGCAGATACGCAATGCGTTTTATGGGGCAGAAGCTTTGCGGCAGCCAAGAGAACGAGAGGAACTGCGTGTAATGGTTCGTTTGCCGGAGGAGGATCGCAGGACGCTGAGCGGCCTGGAGGGCCTTTTGATAAAGGGCGCCAATGGTGCTGAGATTCCGATCAACCAGGCGGCAAAGATTATCGAGACCACCGCACCCGTCCGTATCGATCGGGTGGACGGAGGACGCGTGGTTAACGTGACTGCTAATGTGATACCGGGTGTTACTAACGGTAATAAAGTTCTCAAGGCTTTAGAGAAGAAGGAACTGCCGGACCTGTTAAACCGGTTCCCAGGTCTGCGGTACACGTTCGAAGGGGAACAGCGTGATCAGCGTGAAGCGACACGAAGTCTTAGCATTGGGCTGACAGCTTCACTGTTCGCGATTTTTGCTATCATGGCATCCATCTTGAGGAGTTATTCGCAATCAAGCGTAGTCCTGCTGACCATTCCGTGGGGGTTGGCAGGTGCCGTATTAGGTCATATTCTTCTCGGGTTCGATCTCAGTATTTACAGCGTTCTCGGCATGATTGCGTTGTGTGGTATGGTCGTGAATGGGGGCTTTGTCCTCGCGATGACACGTAATCGATACATGGCTAGAGGACTGAATGCTCGAGAGGCCATCGTCCAAGCGGCTCAGCGGCGCTTTAGGCCAATTTTCCTTACCGCAGTAACGACTTTCCTCGGTTTGGGCCCCATGATTTTTGAGACGAACGAGCAAGCTCTCTTTCTGGTTCCTATGGCCATATCGTTAGGGATCGGGACACTTTCGTCATCTGTTGTAGTGCTCATACTGGTACCGGTCGTTTTTGTCGTGATTGATGAATTGCATGAAATCGCGGGGAAAAAGCAGGAATCGGCTCCGGAACTCGAGCCGCAGATGGCGGGTGCGGCCCTTCACCGCGAGGTTCAGTAGGGTATTTCCCCGGATGCATCAAATTTCCCGCGTGGCTTTATTCCGCTTGTTTTCCTCGGATCGGTTGACTTTATTGGCTCGGTAAACAGCGGGGCAGCTTTTCCGCTGTGATGCGTTTTGAATTCTATCTGGATTCGCGGCATGGCGCGAGCGCCAGCCCTACATTGAATTAATAGTAAGAATTTGCTAATTATGAAAGCTCTAGAGTTAATCGAATACGAAAAATTTGAATACAAGGACATCGATGTTCCTGAGATCAAACCGAACGAGGTATTGATTCGGGTTGCGGCCTGTGGCATATGCGGGAGCGATGTGCATGGGATGGATGGCTCGAGCGGGCGGCGGATCCCTCCCATCGTCATGGGCCACGAAGCAGCGGGAACGATTTCTGAAGTTGGGTCTGCCGTGAGTAATCAATGGGCAAAGGGCGACCGAGTGACCTTTGACTCAACCGTTTATTGCGGCGAGTGCTGGCACTGTCGTCGGGGCGAAGTGAATCTCTGCGATGACCGTATGGTGCTAGGAGTCTCTTGCGATGACTATCGGAGATATGGGGCTTTTGCCGAATTTGTCGCGGTTCCGGCTCACATTCTTTATCGTCTACCAGACAATATTACTTTCGAACAGGCCGCAATGGTGGAAGCCGTCTCGGTTGCCGTGCATGCGGTGGAGCGGACCCCGGTTCATTTAGGGGACTCTGCCGTGGTGTTCGGTGGAGGTATGATTGGACTGCTCTGCTTGCAGACTCTCAAAGCTGCGGGCTGTGGATTCACAGCAGTGGTCGATCTGGATGCCGGTAAGCTGGAAACCGCGAAGAAACTAGGGGCGGATCTCTGTATAAACCCTTCTGAGCGTGATGCTCCCGAGGCGATTCGTGAAGCGACAGGAGGTCGCGGAGCGGATATTGCCATGGAAGCTGTAGGGATTGCGCCGACCTTGCAAGGAGCGATCGCGTCACTGAGAAAAGGGGGAAGTTGTACCCTTGTCGGGAACCTGGCCAAAACGGTGGAAATGCCTCTGCAGGAAGTCGTTACCCGACAGATTTCGTTGATAGGAACCTGCGCCTCTGCCGGTGAGTATCCTGCCTGCCTTGATCTGATTGCCCGCGGTGTCATCGATGTGGATTGCTTGATTAGTGAAGTGAAGCCACTCGAAGAAGGAGCGGACTGGTTTGCTCGACTGCACACGGGAAAAGAGGGACTGACCAAGGTCATTCTGAAGCCTTGATTATTCGAATGTTTTGGGTAGCGGGCGATCTCCGAGCGCCCATGGTGATCGTATTGTGGGCGCTCGGAGATCGCCCGTTACCTAGAGCGAAAAGCTATGTTTTGACACAATGGCGGTCGGTGTAACGAATTTGTATGCGAAAAATTAAGACAGGAATTATTGGTTCAGGAAAAGTGGGGCATTTACATGCGGCGGCTTTGGCTTCTAACCCGAAAAGCGAGTTTACGGCCGTACTTGGTCGCACGGCTGAGAAAACTCAGAAATTTGCCGATCAGTACGGTGTGAAGGCCTACACGGATCTCGATGTTTTCCTGAAAGAGTCCGGAGTGGAGGCGGTGTGTATTTGCACTCCGCACCCGGCCCATTGCGATCCGTCTGTTGCGGCAGCTGAAGCAGGGATCCACCTTCTGGTTGAAAAGCCATTGGCCTCTTCTTTAGAAGATTGTGATGCTATTTTGGATGCGGTCGAAAAGAGCGGAGTAAAGTTGGGCATGCTTTGCCAGCGCCGCTTTTACGAGCCGTGTGCACGGATTCATGAAGCTATCGAGGCCGGAAAGATCGGGAGGCCTATTCTGGGGACGGTAACGGTGTTGGGTTGGCGTGATCAAGAATACTACGACAGTGATCCCTGGCGTGGGACCTGGAAGGATGAGGGAGGAGGCGTACTCGTGAATCAAGCGGTGCATCAGCTGGACCTTTTGCTTTGGTATATGGGTCCGGTGGCTGAGGTAAGCGGGTATTGGGGCAACCTGAATCATCCAAGTATTGAGGTTGATGATACTGCGGTCGCCTCGATTTGCTTTAAGTCAGGCGCGTTGGGTCAAGTGCTTGTGAGCAATTCCTACAATCCCGCGATTCATGGAAAAGTGAGTGTGTTGGGCTCGAATGGAGCTTTGCTGGGAGTTCAGACAGATGGAGGAGCCATGTTTATCGCAGGAATGTCAAAGATTGAGGAACCGCCACTGAATGACTATTGGACCGTTCCGGGCGAGGAGAAAAAATTACCAGAGTGGATTAAGGAAGATACGGCTCACTTCAATCAGATCAATGCGATGGAGCATTACCACGCTCTGAACATTGATGACTTTTTAGACGCGATCCTTGAAGATCGCGAACCCTGCGTGAGCGGTCAGGCAGGGCGTGAAACGGTCGAATTATTCACCGCCATATACCGGAGTGGCCGCGATGGGAAATCAATCCAGTATCCGCTGTCACCGGAATATGATCGGGATGACTTCGATGGACGGCTGAGCACTCGTTAGTAGGTCTGGCGCCACGCTTCGCATTAAGATCGTAAAAGCGTTCTGGATTACAGATTCCTGAGGCAAGTCCTAAAATGTTTTCAGGTAGCGGGCGATCTCCGAGCGCCCACCCGATAGATACGACAATGGGCGTTCGGAGATCGCCCGCTACCAAAGCCCGCTACTAAGAATTAAATTGTGGCCGGCGGTTGAACCTCGGATACTGGGCGACGCTTTATGATCGACCTAAGAATCAATACTCCGAGCTTGAGACTTATCTTTTCCCTGGCGGCACTCCTGCTAGGATACGCTCTTGCGGAAGGCCAAGGCATTTCCGCGCTTTACGAAGATCTCCAGTCCGACCAATACTTGGGTCCGGTCCGGATTGAGACCCGAATCGTGGAGAATCAGGTCTTTACTGAGGGTCCTGCAGTGGACGGGGCGGGGAATGTGTATTTTACCAACATTCCTGTGGCGAAGATCTTGAAGTGGGATCCGAAACGCAAAACGCTGACCGAATTTCGAACCCATTCTGGGAATGCAAATGGACTAAGGTTTACCATGGATGGTGATCTTCTGGCCTGCGAAGTGGGTACAGGTCGAGTGACACGAACCGACATGGCATCGGGGGCCATCTCCGTATTGGCGGATCAGTACAAGGGAAAGGCGATACAGTCACCCAATGATCTCGATTATGACTCAGAAGGAAGAATCTATTTCTCATCTCGGGCGAACAATCCTAACCTAGCGAAGGACAACCTAAAGTCGGTTTATCGTATCGATGCTGACGGAAGTATTCATCAACTCCTATCCGAACCAGAGATTCACATGCCAAACGGAGTGGTCGTATCGCCGGATGAAAAGACGCTTTATGTGATTGAGGCCCATCCAGCCGATGATCGGAATCGGAGTATTCTCGCCTTCGATCTGGATTCGAGTGGGTCCCTTTCCAACCGACGAACATTGATTAATCTCTACCCGGGCAGGAGTGGTGATGGTATGTGTATTGATCGCGAGGGAAACCTTTATGTGGCGGCTGGCCTACACAATATACGTAACGACTCAGAAACGTTAGATACGCGACCGGGCATCCATGTCATTTCCCCGGAAGGGGAGTTGCTAGCATTTGCAGCGACGCCAGAGGACACGATCACAAATGTCACGTTTGGTGGTGAGGATTTGAAGACCTTGTACGTGACCTGCAATTCGTACCTGTTGAGTATCCCGACGCGAATACCGGGAAAGCGAACCTATCGGCCCGATCGGTAGTGGGTTTGTGATCAAACGGGGATCGCTGTTGGCTAGCAGGATTCCGCATCGCGGAAGCAGGATTGAGTTGGAGAGTATCCAATAAGTCGTGTTATATTGATTTCTGTTGTAGGGGCGTCGCTTGCGGCGAGCGCATCGTTAGGGTTCTAGCCGCTCGAGCGGTCGCCGCAAGCGACGCCCCTACAGACCTACGATCTATTGAATACTCTCTTAGAGGTGAGTTTGTGAATCCACACCGCCTTGCGATGTAGCTACAATGAGACCTCGTCGTGGAATCTGCATTATTTCCCTTCGGTTAAATACCTCGAAGCTTGCTTGGTTGCTGACATTGGTAGCGGGCGATCTCCGAGCGCCCATTGCTGTATCTATTGGGTGGGCGCTCGGAGATCGCCCGTTACCTTAAAGTACCTCGGGGCTTGAACCGGGGATGATTTATTTTCCCAATCGGCACGTATACTGGCCCTACATTTTTAGGGTTTTCCACTTGTTGGCGTCTCGGAAAACCAATGTGCGAATGCGGGAATTGAGTTTGACGTTGAGTGTATTCGCTTGTTGGGGAAAGGCCTCGCGGAGGGCGTCATGACGTACTTTAATTACCGGTGGAAATTTGTCGGCATACTCCTGGAAAACCAGAATCTGATCACCTTCGATTTGAGCGCCAATTAATTTAAGCTCAATCGGAGTGTTGTTCTTGCTATCGACGATTTGAAAGGCGCTTTCCACGTGCAAAGCAAGTTGGGCTTTCCCCTCCAGCGATTCGAAGCTTAGGTCGGGATCTGCCAGGATTTCCTGAAGGGCTAATTCTGCATCGTGAACATGAAAGCGATGCGTAATTTCGATTGTCCCCGCATTGGGATTTCGCTCAATCGTAGTGAGTCCTTCGGGAGCTCTATGCGCTAGAAGAAGAGGGGCGAACAATAAGAATCCGATAATGACACAAATTTCCCTGCCCACTTTCATTGTAATTAGCGATTACTCCCCGGCTTTCTTGAGCGGCACTGTCTTGTCGGACTCACCTTCACCACCCTTGTTTTCTCGGAGTTTTGCCAGCATATCCGCCATCATGTCGCGAGTTTTGTTCTCGCTCTTGTAGAGCTCAATGCGTGAACGTTGGATACGTTGAGGGAAGTGGTTGTTGGCGTAGTCGGCGTCCGCCGTTTCGTGTCGCGGATCAAGCTCGACTGATTTCATGGCTTGATCGCGAATCAGCATTTTTGTGATTTGCTTGTTGTTGTAGCGCCAGATCTCGGCCGGGATCATGATGAACTCTTCAGTATCGTCATCATTGATGATATTGAGTGGCAATGGGGTCGGAAGTCCTCCTAGGTTTTTGAAATCTACAAAATAAATATATTTCTTTTCTTCGACTGCTCTTTCCAGGGTTTCGCGTTCCCAGTCTTCTAGCCCATCGATGGTAGTGGCGAACTTGTTACGATCTTTGTTGGTGACGGTAAAGGGGTCGTTCTCGTTGTAGAAGTCGCTTAATTCAGGTCTGCGTTCTAATCGAGTAGTGAGCCCCTCATCTCGATTTCGAATCTGGGTGAGCGGTTCCGGGTGTTCCTCGGTGTGCTTTTCTCGATTCAGATCGAATTCAGTTTCTGGATCTAGAGTGGAAACCTGATATTCGCGTATATCGGTCACGGCGACATCCACATGATCGGTGCTGTAGAACCAGCCCCGCCAAAACCAGTCAAGATCGATACCGGAAGCGTCTTCCATGGTGCGAAAGAAATCAGCGGGAGTGGGGCGCTTGAATTTCCATCTTTGTGAGTATTCCCGAAAGGCATGATCAAACAGCTCGCGACCCATGACCGTTTCGCGAAGCACTGTCAGAGCCGCCGCTGGTTTGGTGTAGGCATTGGGCCCGAACTGCATGATGGAGTCGGACTGAGTCATGATGG
>JAUHWE010000223.1 GCA_030424825.1 Verrucomicrobiia bacterium | reverse complement strand
CCAATCAAATCATCAGCGAGGCTGTTCCGACCACCGCCAGAATATTGCCCGAACACGTCCTGGCAGACGAAGCATTGGTTGAACTCTTTAGTCCCCCAACCCTAGAGGACGACGAATCCAAAGACGACCTGCAGCTCTCTTTCTATTCCCCCTCGAGCCGCACCGCGAGCTATGAAATCAAGACACCTGGGAAATACCAAGTCGTTCTCAATCTTAAGCCCGTCAGTTTTTCTAGCTTCAATGGCTTCGACTACAACCGCTGCCGGCTCGTTTTCAAAATCGATGGCGAAACGAAGATCGAACAGGAATTTGAATACATCTCTGGAAAGACTTTCGAATACACGTTCGACTACGACTGGAAGCCGGGAGAAAAACGATTCGAATTCGAAGTGGAACCGCTCACTTTCGACTTGGAAAAGATCAAGCGCCTTAAGATGCGCATTGAAAAGCTGACCGTACGCGGTCCCTACGCACGCGAACACTGGATACAGCCGAAAAATTATGATCGCTTTTTCCCAGGGGGAGTCCCCCAAGAGAAATCCTTGCGAACCGACTACACGCGTAGATTGCTGCGCGACTTTACCTCGCGTGCCTATCGGCGACCCGTGGACGAAGAAACCGTCGATCAGCTGACTCGTCTTGCCCAGCAAGTCGCTTCCCAAGAGGGGTTCACTTACGAGATGGGAGTTTCCCAGGCAATGGTCGCCGTACTCGCATCTCCCCGATTTCTTTTTCGCCAGGAAGCCGCCCTCGAGGAAACTGCCAAGGACAAATACCCTCTCATTGACGAGTACTCCCTCGCCTCCCGACTGTCCTATTTCCTCTGGTCGTCCATGCCCGACGAAGCGCTTTTTCGTTTGGCACGAGAAGGCACGCTTAGAGAAAACCTGGATGCACAACTGAAGCGGATGATGGCTGATAAACGGTCGGACGCCTTTATAAAAAACTTCTCGGGGCAATGGCTCCACGCCCGGGACATTGAATCCGTAAATATCAGCTCCTTAGATGTCTGGCTCCGCGACCATCCGAATCCTGATGCGAGGGCGGCGCGGGAGGAATACTCGCTTCTCCGAGAGATCCCAGACGCGCTTCGCACTCCGGAACAGCAGGAAGCTTACACTCGAACACGGACGCTAGTACGCGCCCTCTACGATGAAGACCGGCCGGAACTGAAGCCTCCTTTGCAACGAGCCATGCGCCAGGAGACCGAACTCTATTTCGAGCACATCATTCGGGAAGACCGGAACCTTTCCGAATTGCTCGACAGCGACTACACCTTTCTCAATGACCGGCTCGCCACCCACTACGCGATCGAAGGTGTCGAAGGCTCCAAGTTCCGTAAAGTTTCCCTAGCGCCCGGCAGCCCGCGAGGAGGAATTCTGACCCAAGGCACGATCCTAGCCTACACTTCCAACCCGACTCGCACTTCTCCCGTTAAGCGCGGCGTTTTCATTCTGGAGAACATTCTGGGTACGCCCCCTGCCGCACCTCCACCGAATATTCCTTCGCTTGAAGACGTCGCGAACGGAAAAGACATCGAAGCGATGAGCCTGCGCGAAACGCTGGCCCTCCACCGCGAAGACACGCTTTGCCGCTCCTGCCACAATCGCATGGATCCACTCGGGCTCGCCTTGGAAAACTTCAATGCCATGGGCATATGGCGGGACGCCGAGCTCAGCCAGCCCATCGAGACGGACGGCACGCTGATCACCGGGGAGTCCTTTTCCTCCATCCAGGAAATGAAGCGAATTCTTGCCAATGAACGTATTGTAGACTTTTATTACTGCTTAAGCGAAAAGCTGCTGACTTATGCCCTGGGAAGAGGAATGGAGTACTACGACACCGCAACCATCGATGAGCTCGTCGAAACGCTTAAGCAAAGCGAGGGCCGTCCTTCCGCTCTGCTAGCCGCAATCGTGCATTCCGCCCCCTTTCAAAAACGTCGAAATACAAACGTTAACTCCCATTAGCCCATGAACCGCCCAGCTTTCAACAATCCCCTCAATCGCCGCCGCTTTCTCAAAGGGGTCGGAGCCAGCCTCGCGCTTCCCGCGCTTCAATCCATCGTGCCGACTGGCTTGCTTGCGGCAAGTCCCGTAAAGCAGCTCGCCACTACTCGTACCGGAGCGCCCCTCAGAGCCGCTTACGTTTTCTTTCCCAATGGAGCGATTCCCGATCTATGGTGGCCAAAAGGCGAAGGGGCCAATTTCTCGTTCAAGGACACCCTCTCACCCCTGGAGCCCATTCGCGACTCCATTCAGGTCATGGGAGGGCTGGACCAGCTCAACGCCACTGCGGGTAAGGACGGCGGAGGCGACCACGCCCGCGGCAATAGCGTTTTCCTGACCAGTGTTCGTATCAAAAAAAGCGCCACCGATTTCAGAGCCGGCACATCCATCGATCAGGCGATCGCAAAGGAAGTCGGGCACCTAACCCGATTCCCCTCCCTGGAGCTGAGCTGCGACCCCGCGCGACGTTCCGGAGCTTGCGACACGGGCTACTCGTGCGCCTACCAGTACAATCTTTCCTGGAAAACGGCGACCAATCCGATGACTCCCGAGTCGAACCCACGCAAGGTTTTCGAGCGTCTCTTCGGCGAGGGATCCCACGGCGAGCGTGCGGAGAATGCAAAGCGGCGCATGATGAACCGGCGTTCCATTCTCGATTTCGTCATGTCAGACGCCCAACGGATGCAGAAAAGCCTCGATCATCGCGACCGGGAGAAGCTCGACCAGTATCTGACCGGCATCCGGGAAGTCGAATCCCGTATTGAAAATTTGGAACGCTTTGGCGCGGGCATTGATCCAGATATCGCGACTCCAGACGGAATTCCTTTCAGCCACGGTGAACACATTGATATCATGTTCGAGATGGCGTTGCTGGCGTTCCAAACCGACTCCACGCGAATCGCCACCCTGCTTCTAGCCCATGACGGGGACAACCGTTCTCACGATGAAATCGGAATCCCCGAGGGACATCACGAACTGACGCATCACCAGAATAAGGCCGACCGGATTGCCAAGGTCGCTCGGATCGACCAGTGGTACGTTCAGAAATTGGCGTCCTTCCTGACTCGTCTGGATTCGATAGACGACATCGACGGCAACTCCATGTTGCACAATTCTATGATCGTTTACGGAAGCGGCAACGCGGACGGGAATCGGCATACCCATGACAATTTGCCCATCATCCTCGCGGGGCATGGAGGCGGAACGCTCAATCCAGGACGCTTCAATCAAAACGGCTCCACACCGGCCGCGAACCTCTTCCTCAGCATGGCCGACCGCATGGGCGTTAAGAATCTCCCCCGTTTTGGAGATTCAACGGGCCGCTTGAGCAACGTGTGATTTTAGGGTGGCTGGCTGTTAGCCGTTGGGGATTGTACGAACGGCTATACGCCACGATTTTTCCGCTCCAATTCAAGCCTAACGCCGCCTCCTGATTTATAGGTACATTTTCTATGAATACCAAACGGCTCCTTCCCTCCCTACTACTCCTTCTCTCCATTTCCATCCCTATCTCCGCCCAAGAGGACAACCCGAGGATCGACAAACGAACCGGCGTTTCGCACGACGCTTTCTACAAACTCGGCCCCGATTCCCTTCCCATGGAAGGAGTCCCGCAAGGGAAATTCGCGGAAGCCAAAATCATCCCGAGCAGCGTATTCCCCGGCTATCAGCACACCTACTGGGTCTACGTTCCCGCTCAATACGATCCCGATAAACCGACTGCGGTTATGGTCTTCAACGATGGGGCAGCTATGAAAGCGGATGATCGGGATGTGAGAGGCCACAATGTTCTGGACAACCTGATCTATCGTCGCGAGATCCCTGTCATGCTCGGCGTATTCATAAATCCGGGTCGTCTGCCTGAACAACCTGAACCCACTGACCGCAATTGGGGCGACAAGACGACTCTACGAAAGGAGGAGTACAATCCTCCCACAGACAAATATGCACGGGTGATCATCGAAGAACTAATGCCCTCCTTGCAAGCCGACTACAATATTTCCGACAATCCAGACGATCACGGAATCATGGGTTCGAGTTCCGGGGGCTGTGCCGCGTTTTCTGTCGCCTGGTTCAGACCCAACCACTTTCGCAAGGTCATCACATTTTCAGGTACGTTCGTAGACGTCAGAGGAGAACACATCTACCCCGAGCTCGTAGCGGCAAGCGAAAAGAAACCGATCCGCATCTTCATGCAAGATGGGCGCAACGACTATCGCGGAATCAGCGAGAGCGGCTACAATCCGAAGAAAGACTGGTTCTACCAGAATGTCCGGCTAAAAGACGCCCTCGAGGCCAAGGGCTACGAAGTCAATTATTCGTGGGGAATCAGCAATCACGGGCAAAAGCATGGCGGCGCTATTTTTCCAAGCATGATGCGTTGGCTCTGGCGAGACCATCCTGTATCCACCGATCCCTACGATAGTCTTGAACGCACCTTTCACCCAGAATTTCGCAAATGAAACAAGCTCACCAATTTGGTTCCTCAATGGTAGGGTTGACTATCCCTAGTCAGCCCTATCATGCAGTTGCAATCGGCTAACTAACTCTACTTTGTTATATTTCAAACAATTCTCATTGGGTAGGGCAACGCCCTCCGGGCGGGCCGCGTTTTTATGATCCCCTTCTGCGGCACGCCCGGAGGGCGTTGCCCTACCATTTAACATTTAATAAAGTAAACCTAAGAATAGTCAGTCCTACCTTCCAATAAACATCATTCCTCAATGAAACCATTCCTCCTCACCCTGCCTCTTCTTCTCTCGCTCTCCCTCTCGATCACCGCTCAAGAGCCTCAATTCATTCCCCACGCAGCGGAGGCCACCAACCAACCTTATCAACCGCAGGCGCTCCTGCCAGGTGGCATCGTCATTCCTGTTTTCCCGCCTGATTCCCCGTACCTCAATGCGGAAAGAATCAATGAAGCGGAAGTATACGAGATGACGGAACGCGTTCCCGGTCGCGTTCGCAGCATCGTAAACGTGCACAACCCATCTATTGAAATCCATCGCGTAGAGAAGAACGTAAATACCGGGGCAGTCATCATATTGCTCGCCGGGGGTGGCCATCGTCGGCTGGTCATCGGAGGAGAAAGCATCGATCCCGTGCCCTACTTCTTCAACTACGGCATCAATTGCGTAATACTCCGGTATCGACTCCGCAATGACGGCTACAATGCCGAAAAGGACGCAGTGGACGATACGCTGCAAGCCATTCGTTTAGTGCGTTCTCTCTCGGCGGAACTCGATTTCGATCCCAACAAGATCGGGTTGATGGGATTTTCGGCCGGGGGTGAACCCTCCGCCAATGCGGCACTGTCTTACCAAAAATTCGATGCCGCGAACAACGGTTCTAACGACTCGCTGGCCGGCATCTCCTCCCGTCCCGATTTCGTGGGCCTCATCTACACCGGTCCCTCCGCGTTGACGAAAAGCCCGGAAACCGTGGAGATTCCCCGAGACGTTCCGCCCGCTTTCATTTGCTCCGCCAGCTACGGCGATGCCCGTCATACAGTCTGGTCCTTCGACTACTACATGGCCATGCTCGAAAAGGAAGTCCCCAATATTGAAATACACATGTACGGAAACGGCTGGCATGGCGGTGGCATCAAGGACCGAGGAGGCATTCCCTACGGCACCTGGCCCGACCGTTTCATCGACTGGTTTCGTGACTTGGGCTTTCTCGACAAGCCGGGAACCCCCACCAAAGCGGCTGCAGACATCGAAGCCTATTTGGCTAAGTAAGGAAGCGTCACCCAAACCTACGCAAAGAAAATCCGTAGGGCCAGCACTCATGCTGTGCCGCGTTAGAGGCTCAATTCCCTAAGCAGAGGCAAGGTACAATCGAAACGCTCTCCAATTGAAGCACGCGATTCCCAATCCTACCTCACCGGCGTCAATTTTGCCGGATAGCGACGGTCCGCGTTCCACTCTCCAAAATAGATGGCTCCTTCGCTGTCTACATAGAGATCATGCCCATGTAGGAAGGTCTTCGATGTTTGGTAAAGCGGTTGCAATTTTCCATCGATATAAACCGGCTCGTTTCCTCCGGGCGCGCTGAGGACTCGTTTCGTTTTTCGATCCATCACCAAAAGGAAACCTGATTGACTGAGTCGCTGGTCAGTCCCCCTTTCTTTCGACCAGCAAACTGCCGTATAGACTTTGTCACCCCGAAAGAAGAGCTGTCCGGCATAGGCTCCCGGCAGATCAATCGTCTCCACAAATTCCCCCTCCAAGGTAAATGCCTTCAGCTTATTCTCGCTTCTCGAAGGCACCCAGACCAAAGGTCGATTTTTATCAGACACATCAAGCGATATTCCGTGGGCATTGCTCAAATTTGCCGGATCACCCTTCGCCTTCCCACCCCAGCGACGCACAAGCTCGCCGGTCAGCGTCATTTCGTAAATATAGTCGGTCGCGTATCCGTCCGCAATCAGGATGGTCCCTTGCGGAGTAACGGCTACATCGCAGGGCATGAACTGCTTGTCGCCGGCTTCGCCGATTCCCATTTCAAAAGGAGTCGGCAAACGCCTCACAATCGTGCCATCGGTTTTCAGTATTGTAACTCGTCCATTCTTTGGGGTCGCGTTCCAGCCTTCCGCTTCAAAGTGCCATCCGCAGTCGACGTGAATCAAATATTCTTCTCCATCCTTTTCGAAAATCTCAATTCCATGGCCACCCACGAGTCCTTTACCAAAGGAACGAACAAAGGTACCGTCTTTTTTGAATACAACAAACGCATTCTTCGGGTGGTCCGTCACTACGTAGATAAGCCCATCGCGGCCTTCTGCCAAAGCGTGCGAGTTAATCACCGGCGCCACCTCCGGGTCTGCTTTCGCCCAGTTCAAATCGACTTGATACCTTAAGCCATTATGCCCAAGCACGGCGCCTTGGGCGGAATGGGCATTAGAATCTTCATGCGTATGCGAAGTCGCATCTCCATGGCCCAGACACACGGTCGCAAGGGCTAATGCCGCAACGAGAAAGGGAGCGAATCTCTTTGTATCGTTCATTCTATGGGACGTGTTTTAAATTGGGATATTTCTTAAGCAGGACAAAGCGGCACGATACCAATCGGAAACAGAACGATCAATCGAACGCACACAGTCAACCATTCAAATCCGTGGGCAGCGATGGTGCTGTGCCGCCAATGGTAGCTCTTACGTTCTGAAACGCGGCACAGCGCGAGCGCTGGCCCTACGTCATCCCGGGCGTCGCCATACGACAAAGCTCATGGCCCTGAGGCTCTCGAACGGGCAAGCGACGCCCCTACAAACGATACGATTTACCGCGCTAAACTTTCATCACGGTTCCCTGGCTTCGAGCACCTTCCATTTGGCT
>JAUHWE010000222.1 GCA_030424825.1 Verrucomicrobiia bacterium | reverse complement strand
TTCAACCGTTTATAATTCTTGCCGAACGTGAACAATACCGAATAGTCAATTGTATTTGAAGCGTTCAGATCTATGATTTCCAAAAAGTCCATCCTTTACATCCTCATTATCGCCGTTGCAGTCGGATTCTCCGGCTGTAAGAAAAAGCCCCGCCGCCCCAACCCACTCGACACGGTGATGGGATCCTCCTCGGATTCATCTGGACGTGGTGAAAGCTTTGACAGTCTTGATGACGCGGGAACCTTTGCTCCGGGCGAAACAGCGCTCGAGTCAGGCCAAGGAAGAGATGGATCGGGCGAGCGTGGAATCATTTCCGCAATGGTCTACTTCGACTTTGACTCTTCCAGCATCAAGGCGAGCGAACGGGCCAAGCTAACTCAAGTGGCCAACTACCTGCGCGACTACCCGTCTCACAGCTTGGTACTCGAAGGACATTGCGACTGGCGAGGAACCCCCGAATACAATCTGGGCCTCGGAGAACGGAGATCGCAAAGCGTGCGGCAGTACTTGGAGACGCTTGGCGTTTCACCGGGACGCCTCGAAACGCTCTCCAAAGGCGATCTCAATGCGATGGAAAACGCGTCTGCCGCCCAAATGGCCGAGGATCGACGCGTCGAGTTTCTGGTGATTCGCTAGCAACGGCCCTGCAAACAGCACTTTCAAAAAGCCCACGTAAATTACGTGGGCTTTTTCATGCCCACGTGCTCAGACAAACCGGAGGGATCCGTGCAATTACCTCCAAAATCCGGGAATCCCGAAACCTTTACCGTTTCATTACACAAAAACCGAAGCAAATATTGTATTCCTGAATCAAAGTGGTATGGAAATCGCTCGTTAGTCGGCTGATTGCTGCTTTTCGAGTCGCAATCTCCTTCTGACTTGATATAACTAAGAAAACGAAAACATGAAAAAAGCGACGAGTACAGCGGCGAAATCGGCTCCTGCCAAAAAAGCGCCCGCGAAAGTAGCTAAGAAAGCTGCCAAGAAAACGGCAGTGAAGAAAGTGGCGAAAAAGACAGCTGCCAAAACAGCAGCTCCAAAAAAAGCGCCCGCTAAAAAAGCAGCAAAGAAAACGGCAGCGAGCAAACGCTCAAAAACCGTAATCGAAGCTAAAACCGACGTAGGGTTCGGCAACCTCCTCTATATTCGCGGTGACGCTCCAGGCTTGTCCTGGAAAAGCGGCGTTCCCATGGATTGCAAAGGTTCCGACGCCTGGTCTATCACCCTGTCTGACGTTAGCAGCGCCTTCGAATACAAGGTATTGATAAACGACATACATTGGGCTGTCGGAGGAAACGACACAGCACAGCCTGGCGCGACCAACGCGACAGAGCCGAGCTTCTAATACAACCAACACTCAACTTAGAACGCTCGCTGACTGGTTCAGCGGGCGTTTTTTTTGGGGGTGGTAAGATTATGGTAGGGCAACGACCTCCGGGCGTGCCGCATTGGTTGAGCTTCTAACGCGCCACGCCCGGAGATCGCTGCCCTACCTTGTAATTCGTCCAGGGGGTACGTCACGGTAGCGGGCGATCTCCGAGCGCCCACTCGATGGATGCAATGCAAGAATGGGCGCTCGGAGATCGCCCACGACCTATGTCGGGGTCTTTGACGAGACGACCTACATTTAGCCAAGGCTACCAGTCCGAGCCGCCTTTGCTTCTCGGGTGGTACTCCTCGTGGGCGGTGGCTACGCGCTCGGCCTCCACTGAAGTGTAGATCTGGGTTGTTGAAATATCCGCGTGGCCCAGGAGCTCCTGAATCACTCTCAAGTCGGCTCCACCTGTCAACAGGTGCGTTGCGAACGAATGCCTCAACCCATGTGGCTTAACTGGTTTCTCAATCCCTGCTTTCCGCGCGTATTTCTTGATGAGCACCCACACGGTTTTTCGAGAGATCGGTATTCCCCGGTTGCTGAGGAAGCATCCGCTCCCGGTAATCGGTTTCACCAGTCGGGGACGACCTTGATCGAGGTAGCCCGAAAGCGCGATTACCGCCTGGAATCCCATCGGCACTACCCTCTCCTTTGATCCTTTCCCGTATACCTTGACCGCGCCATTGGCGATATCGATCTGCTGCAGCTTAGCCTCGCACAGTTCGCTCACCCGAAGCCCGGAGGAGTAGAGCAGCTCCAGGATGGCCCGATCTCGCAAACCGGCCGGCGTCGTTAAATCCGGAGCGTCCAACAGGCGCTCGACTTCTCCAATCGTCAGCGCATCGGGCGCCTTGCGTCTCAATTTGGGTCCGGTGACCAGCTCCAGGAACGATTTACTGATCTTCTCTTCTCTTAGCAGATACGAGACAAACATGCGCAGAGCGCTTAGCTTGCGGCAGAGGCTGGCATTTGAATAATCCTTGTCGCTCAGCATATAGATCCAGTCGGAAGCGTCATCCGACTCAACCTGGCTCCACTTATTCCGGCCGCGTTTTTTCGCAACGAACGAAGCGAACTGCTCGATATCCTGCTGGTAGCTGAGTACCGTGTTTTCGGCCAATCCCTTTTCTAGCGACGCAAAGGCCAGGTAGGCTTCGATCTCTTCCAGCAATTTGTCGCTCACAGGCCTCTAACCAAAGCGCCGCATTCGCCAATCAGCAAGACCCTATTGTAAAACCCGTTCTACCGACGACGACGCGGGCCAAACGAGCGAATCGGCGCGTTTCTGGGGCGGGCGTTGTTTTTCAAGCGGTAGGTGATGCGTGCCTTGTCGAGATCGTAGGGGCTCATCTCCATCTTCACCATGTCACCCGTGGTGATCTTGATAAAGTGCTTCCTGAGTTTTCCGGAAATATGGGCTAAGACTGTATGACCGTTTTCAAGCTCTACTCGGAACATTGTTCCGGGAAGAACCGCTACTATCTTACCTTCTACTTGGATGCCATCGTCAGCCATATATTTCGTTCGACTCGCCCAGGATATCCTGGAACTTGCAATAAAAGAGCATCGTGTCTTTCATATCGACGTTATTAGTCAAGAGTTTTCACTGATGCCGCAATCACACCAAGGCCTATGGACTACGCTAAGAAAACCGCTCCCAACTGCCCATTCCAGAAACGATACCCCTCGCAGCTGGTTCGAGACGACGTTTTCTACATGACGCTGGCCTACAATGAAGCGCTCGATGCCTGGAAATCCAACGAGGTCCCGATCGGAGCTGTCATCGTGTTCGAGCAAAATGTGGTGGGTTCCGGCCACAATCAGGTCGAGTCCACCAACGACCCGACTGCGCATGCGGAAATGATCGCGATTACCCAGGCCTCAAATGCCATCGGCGACTGGCGGCTCAACCAAGCGACCCTATTTGTCACCAAAGAGCCCTGCCCCATGTGTTCCGGAGCCGTTCTAATGTCGAGAATGGGTCGCGTGGTCTACGCGGTGCCCGATCCCAAAATGGGAGGATTGGGCGGCGCCTTCAACGTCAACGAGTATCCAGGAATGAACCACACGACAAACATTGACATTGGAGTGCTGCAAGACGATTGCCTTGAACTCATCCAGACCTTTTTTCGTCTAAAACGCGATACGGAACTAAGAACAATTTGACAAAGTATATTCTTTATTTAATAAACGTCTAAATCTCAACGTTAACAACCGCAGAAATATTATGGCATACGAACTCCCAAAATTGAATTACGCATACGACGCGTTGGAACCACACATCGACGCTCGTACGATGGAAATACATCACACGAAGCATCATCAGACTTACATCAGCAACGTAAACGCCGCTCTGGAAGGCCATGCTGACTTGGCTGCCAAATCGGTTGAGGACTTGATCTCCAATTTAGACGCGGTACCTGAAGGAATCCGTGGCGCCGTGAGAAACAACGGAGGAGGACATGCCAACCACAGTCTTTTCTGGAATGTCATGGGTCCGAATGGCGGGGGCGAACCTGTCGGAAAGCTAGGCGACGCGATCAAAAGCGAGCTCGGTGGGCTCGATTCGCTAAAAGCGGATTTCACCAAGGCGGGCCTCACACGTTTCGGCAGTGGCTGGGCCTGGATTTGCGTACGTGATGGCAAGCTCTGCGTTTGCTCGACACCGAATCAAGACTCGCCGCTCATGGACGGAGGCAAGCCCGTTCTTGGACTCGACGTCTGGGAGCATGCCTACTACTTGAACTATCAGAATCGCCGCCCAGACTACATTGGAGCATTTTGGAGCGTAGTGAATTGGGAAGCCGCCAACGCCAACTACGAAGCCGCGATCGGATAGACCGCACCGCGCTGCTTAAATTTCGAAACGTCGCCATTCTGCTATGGCGGCGTTTTTTCGTTTGGGAGGAGATGGATTACGGGGTTGGCGAAGTAGAACCACGCCGCCATGCGGGGTAGCGACGACGAGACTTGGTCGTGGAGTGTACAAAAGGTCGCGGCGTAGGGCTAGCGCTTGCGCTATGCCGTAGGAGTCTCGATGTGACAAACGCGGCGTAGCGCAAGCGCTAGCCCTACGGGGAATCCTGTAAGTCGACGCGGCTCACCGGGCCGTCGAGCCCTGACTTTGGGATTTTCCAAGAGAAAAGCGCTCTCGGAGGAAACTCAACACGACTACGGTTCCAGGCACTCGACTTCCTGCTCGTGGCAGCGGCAATCGTCGTCGATGGTAAAGCTTTTGAGCGGATAGCGGTAGAGCTTGCCTTCGAAATTCCGGAAGTGGATTGCGTCGTCGTCGATCTTGGTAATGTACTGCGGGTTGATCGGCACCTTCCCTCCTCCACCGGGAGCATCGATGACATATTGCGGAACGGCGTAGCCAGTCGTGTGCCCTCGGAGCTTTTTCATAATCTCCAGCCCCTTGCAGACGCTCGCTCTCAAGTGAGCGCTCCCCGTAATCAGATCGCACTGGTAAATGTAGTACGGGCGAACGCGCATTCTCAACAACCGGTGAATCAACGCCTTCATGATGTCCGCATCATCATTCACATCCTTCAAAAGCACCGACTGGTTTCCTAGAGGAACTCCGGCAAACGACAACCGCTCGCAGGCATCCTTCAGGGCAGCAGTGCACTCTTTGGGATGATTAACGTGGATGCTCATCCAAATCGGACCGTGCTTCCTGAAGATATCGCAAAGCCCTTCCGTAATGCGTTGAGGCATAAACACCGGAATCCGAGATCCGATGCGTATGAACTCGACGTGAGGGATCTTTCTGAGTCGCCCCAGGAGGTAGTCCAACTTCTTGTCCGAAAGGAGCAAGGGGTCCCCGCCACTTAAAAGCACGTCGCGGACCTCGGGATGGGACTCGATATACTTCAAACCCTGCTCGAACTCCGGATGAAAATTATAGTCCTGCGCATTGCTGACCAGACGGCTGCGGGTGCAGTAGCGGCAGTAGGCGGCGCAACGGTCGGTAACCAAAAACAAAACACGATCCGGATAGCGGTGCACGAGTCCTGGAACCGGAGAGTGCGAATCCTCGCCCACCGGATCGAGCATTTCCTCAGCCGATACGCTCATTTCACCCGAACGCGGGATCACCTGCTTGCGAACCGGGCAATCCGGATCATCTCGGTCGATCAGGTTGAAAAAGTACGGTGTGATGGCCATGGCCAATTTTTCGTTGGCGTGGCGACACCCCTCGCGTTCGTCATCGGTGAGTTCCATTAGCTCCTCGAGCCCTTCCAAGGAGGTAATGCGATTCCGAAGCTGCCACTTCCAATCATTCCACTTCTCTTCCGGAACATTGCTCCAAAGCCCTTGGCCTTCAAACCAGGTTTTTCTGTCTTCGATGTACGGCATAAAAAATTAATTGCTCGGAAAGCAGACGATTCGGAAAGGGTTTCGTCTGCGCGGGAAACGATTTCCCCTAGTATTTTGAATTAGAAAGAAAAAGGGATTGGCGCCATTCAGTAAACCACCTTTTCTCAAAAATCAAAATGAGCGACTCACAAACGGGTGTACTAGCATTAGAAGACGGAACGATTTTCCGAGGCAAAGCGTTTGGCAGCGCTAAGACAGTCGTCGGGGAAGCGGTGTTCAATACGAGTATGACGGGCTATCAGGAAATCCTGACGGATCCCTCCTACTTTGGTCAAATCGTGGCCATGACCGCTCCCATGATCGGCAACTACGGGATCAATGAAGAGGACAACGAGGCCTCCAAGCCGATGGTCCAGGGATTCGTTGTTCGGGAGCTCAGCCCCATCGCCAGCAACTGGCGTAGCACCAGCACACTGCCCGAATTTCTGGAGAAAAACGGCATTCCCGGCCTAGAGCGAATCGACACACGGGCTCTGACGAAGAAGCTTCGCGTTCATGGTTCGCTGAAAGCCTGCCTGAGCACGGAGAACATTTCGGATGAGGAAGCCGTCCAGAAAGCCAAGAGCTGGGAAGGCATCGTCGGGGCGGATTACGTGAAAGATGTGACCTGTTCCACACCGTTCGTCTACTCGCCGTCGGATTCCGACAAATGGCCGTACAACCCCGCTGGATCCACCATTCGCTATCCAATGAAAAAGGAGCGGATCTTTCGGATCGCCGCGCTCGATTTCGGAGCCAAGCAGTCGATTTTCCGGGAACTCGCCTTCCACGGCTTCGAAGTCCACGTCTTTCCGGCAACCGCGTCCGTATCGGAGATTAAGGCAATCGACCCGGAAGGGATTTTCCTTTCCAACGGTCCCGGCGATCCCGAAGCAGTGACCTATGCTCACGAAACCGTAAAGGAACTCATTCAGCAGTTTCCCACTTTCGGCATTTGCCTAGGACACCAGATCATTACGCACGCGATTGGAGCCAAAACCTTTAAACTCAAGTTTGGCCACCGCGGAGGGAACCAGCCGATCAAGAACTTCGAGAACGATTGGGTCGCCATTACCGCCCACAATCACGGCTTCGCGACTTCAGACGACGGACTCGCGGAAGCAGGCGCTGAAATAACGGAGATCAATCTCAATGACCGGACAATTGCCGGCATCCGCTTGAAAGACAAACCCGTGTTCTCGGTGCAGTACCATCCAGAAGCAGGACCCGGACCCAGCGACGCGAATCCTAACTTCGAGAAGTTCTACGAAATGGTAGCCGCGAACGCGACCACACCTGCCTAGAGCATTATTCAATTGGTCAGTCGCCCGACTATGATCGCAGGTAGGGCTCGGCGAGCTGCGGTGACCGTTCCGGGCGACTTGTGCGGCGGACTCGGGACAGTCCTACCCTACCTTGCGACGTGGGCTGCGACGAGTCCTAGGGGGCTCAGGCTAAAGCACTGAGCTACTTGATTCTCCTAGAGCATTTTTGCTTGGAAGGCTGCCAAGGTAGGGCGAGAGCGTCTCGCTCCGCCGCAGTGTCACATCGAGATTCTGCTTACCCGGCATAGCGCGAACGCGAGCCCTACGGTAGATGTGTCGAGTCTTACCTTTGCTA
>JAUHWE010000221.1 GCA_030424825.1 Verrucomicrobiia bacterium | reverse complement strand
TTCATCGACTCCCTATTATGGGAAGCGATTTTCAAAAAGCGCTAACAAAATGAGCGAAACACGAAAAAAGTTGGCCTAAACGCAGAGATCACGACTTATTGGACACTTTCTAAGAGGCCAAAAAGTGTAATAGCTGAATTTATCGATCGTTTTTCGGAAAAGCTTAAGCGCATCAAGTCGCTCAATGCGTCAGCCTGAGCCCTGTAGGTACAGGGCGAGCGCTGGCCCTACAGGGCGAGCTGTGTTGCAGACCCTTTGGCCTGTCAGGGGAGGGCAAGGGCGTCTGTCCTACCTTTGCAAGATTCCAAATATAAAAACGCTCTTGGAAAATCAATTGGATCAGTGCTTCAAACTGAGTCAAGTAGGGCTCGCGCTCGCGCTACGCCGCGTAGGTAAAGTCTTGATATGGCAAACACGGCACAGCACGAGCGCTGGCCCTATGGGAAAGGAGGCGGGCGCTGAGCCGTCGAGCCCTGGCGTAACGACTGACTCGTTGTATCTTTCTCTGGGAGCGAACCCGATTGTGCCGTTCAGTAATCGGAGTCACTCGATGAAGCGCTTTCTCCGCAAAGAACGGGGGTTGTACTGAAACCAACTCCCAGGCGTTCGCATCCCATCTCAATGAAGTGTGTCGCTTGATCCACATTTCGGATTCCTCCGGATGCTTTGACCTTGGTGTTCCCAGCCGCTTCGAGCATGATTTCGACCGCCTCGATTGTCGCCCCATTGCCGTTAAACCCAGTCGAGGTTTTCACGTAGTCGACTCCCAATGCGGCACAGATTCGAGTGGCTTGTGCGATCAAACTTGGGTCGAGCGTGGAAGTCTCGAGGATGACCTTGAGCAAGATGCCATTCGGGCGCAGCACTTCAAAAACGCTTTCCACATCATTCTGAAACAAACTCCATTCGCCTCCCCGAAGGAACCCGTAGTTCGAAACCATATCGACTTCACGTACATCTAATTCCAAATACTTTTGCGCTTCCTGGACCTTGGAGAGGGTGAGAGCACAACCGTGAGGAAACCCAAGCACGGTAGAGACGTCCGTGTCGGTACCGCTGCAAAGGGATTTTGCGAGTTCGAGATCACAGGGACGAACGCAAACGGTTCGGGTATTGAACTGGAGGCCGAGGTTGATGGCATCCTCGGCTTCTTGCCGGGTCAATTCTGGTTTTAGAACAGCATGGTCCAAATATCGGTTCAATGGTTGTCGCATGGAACGGGGCTAGCCGTTTCCAGCGCGGGCATCAATTCAAATAGCCAATCGCGAATCGTCAAAAAAGAGGATTCTATTGACGGGATCGGATACGTCTCTTCCATTGACAGGGTCGTCTCGATAGACAAACTACAGCGAAGTCTTCAATAATGATCCAATCCTGAATAAATATGAGAAATCTCCTTATCGTTCTTTCGATTTTCGCTACTGCATCCTTCAGCCTCGCTGACGATTCCCAGAAAGAGGCCATTAAGAAAGCCATTGCCGCATTAAAAGAGGGCATAGAACTCTTAGAGGCCGATAAAATCGACGACGGCGCGGAGGAGGTTAGATGGGGTTTGGAGTTGATTGACAAGGCGAAGCAGTCGGGGATCGACAAGTTTTTCCTCGACGAGGTTGGCGCGTTCAAGGGGGGTGAGATCGTCAATAACAAGGCGATGGGCATGTCAGTAACGGAGCGTGTGTACAAAAACGGGGACGGAAAACGCATTAAGGTAAGTTTGACTCGGAAATCTGCGGATGGCGGAGGTGGATTTATGGCAGGATTGGGTGGATTGGCTAATCTTGGAATGATGCAGGGCGAGCGTGTCCGATATGGAGGAGTCATGGGCACGGCGATGACGCAAGGTCGGGAAAACAAGATCATGCTCACGTTGGAGGATGATTCGCTGTTTCAAATTTCTTCCACAGATGTGGACAAGGACGGTGTGGACGCGTTTACTAGCGAATATCCGATTCGCGAATTAAACGACGCGGTTGCAGAGAACTAGAATGTTTCATCCGGCGAGCCGAATAAACGATCCGTTTTGCATTGTAGAGAAAGCGCTCGGTTGACATTCTTGAACGAGGCGTTGCCATTTCGGTTGAGAAGGACCGCATGGTTTGAGAAAATGTCCCGTAAAACTTAATCAAATTCACGCGTGTGCGCATTATTTTATTGTAGGTCGTCTCGATGAGGCGACATTCATCTCTTCGACGACCCACCCTACAGCCTCAATCAATTAAAGTAACCTAGTTATTGGACACGTTCTTAATTATGAATCGCTATCTAAACAAAAACGTTATCGTCACTGGCGGAGGTGCTGGGATTGGCAGAGCCATTTCAAGGCGGTTGGCGCAGGAAGGTGCCCAGGTCCACATTTTTGAGCGGGATGTCGCATTAGCAAATGAGGTGATCGCAGAGCTCGAAGATTTCCCAGGAAGTGGAGTCGCTTATGAAGTTGATGTATCTTCGGACAAGAGTGTGCAGGCGGCAATCAGCCGGATCGATTCGGTGGATGTGTTGATCAACAATGCGGGAATTGCTTCGATTGGGAACGTTGAGGCAACGACTTCAGAGGAGATGGATCGGGTTTACAGGGTCAATGTGAAGGGCGTTTTCCATTGTATCCAAGGAGTTGTGCCCAAAATGCGGAAACAGGGTGGAGGAGCGATTCTCAATTTGGCTTCGATTGCTTCCCGATTGGGCATCGCGGATCGTTTTGCCTATTCGATGACGAAAGGCGCGGTTTTTGCCATGACTTTATCAGTCGCGAAAGATTACGTAAAGGAGGGGATCCGCTGCAATTGCATTTGCCCCGCCCGAGTGCACACTCCATTTGTCGATACGTATTTGAAAGAACATTACGCTGACAGGAAAGAGGCAGCGTTCAAGGAGCTTTCCGATTATCAGCCTATTGGAAGAATGGGTGAGCCGGAAGAAATCGCGAGTCTGGCTGCCTTCCTATGCAGCTCGGAAGCGTCTTTCATTACGGCATCCGCCTACGACATCGACGGTGGTGTCACGAATTTGAGATAATCTTAGTAGATAGCATTATGAAGTTGATTCGATTTGGAGAACCGGGTGAAGAGAAGCCTGGATTGCAGTTAGAAGACGGAACTCGGGTTGAGATACCGCCCAGTTTTGGAGATTACGATGAGACCTTTTTTGAAGAGGGAGGCCTTGCTCGCTTGAAGGAGTGGTCGAAGGGGAGTGCGATTGCCGCCCCGGAAGTCGATCCTGAAGTGAGACTGGGTCCACCCTCTTGCCGCCCCAGCAAGATTATATGTGTCGGGCTGAACTATTCAGACCATGCCGAGGAGTCAGGTATGGAGCCCCCGAGCGAACCTGTATTGTTTTTCAAGTCCACCACCGCGTATCAGGGCCCCAACGACCCCCTGGTCATTCCAGAAGGATCCGTGAAGACGGACTGGGAGGTCGAGCTGGGCATAGTCATTGGAAAGCGAACCAAGAAAGTGGCGAAGGAAGATGCGTTGAGCCATGTGGCCGGTTATGTGCTGCACAACGACTATTCCGAGCGTGAGTGGCAGCTCGAGAAGCAAGGACAATGGGTTAAAGGGAAGTCCGCAGATACGTTCGCTCCCTGTGGACCCTGGATTGCGACCACGGATGAAATTACAAATCCGGGGAAGCTTAGGCTTTGGCTTAAGGTCAATGGAGAGCTGAAGCAGGACGGTCATACGAAGAATCTGATTTTCGATGTGCCAACCGTTGTCTCCTACATTAGCCAATTTATGACTCTCTTGCCAGGAGACATCATTTCTACGGGTACCCCAGCCGGCGTGGGTTTCGGATTTAATCCACCCCAGTATCTAAAGCCAGGTGACGTCATTGAACTCGGTATTGATGGACTGGGCACGCAGCAACAGGAAGCGATTGCAGAGTCTTAGTTATTAGCTAGGGAATTCTTTAGAGGAATTCAAAAGGCAGGGGCGTCGCTTGCGGCGAACTTAGACGTGTCGTTGGCTTTGGTAGGGGGTGATATCACTCATGTGCCAGAGCTACGCCGACGTAAGTCGGGTGCCTCATCCAGGGAAGCCTAGAGTAGGGATCTCGTCGATCCATGCGAAGTCGAATGGACAACCTGTTTTGTAAACAGTTCTGCAAGATCAGCTAATCCTTTCTCAACGATCGCTAAATTGATTGGTCTCAAATTCCGGAGCGGGTAGCGAAGCGGTGTAGGCGACGATGTTTAGAATGTCTTCCGAAGTCAGATTCTCGACTACGGGGATCATGAGCTTGGCCATCTCTCCTTTTCGAGTTCCTTGCTTCATGTCGTTTAGCTGTCGGGCCATGTAGCTTGGCGAGCGCGAAGCGATTCCCGGAATGACGCCGATTCCATTGAGGTCAGGACCGTGACAGATGGCACATTGGAGCGTTTTCCCGTTGTTTCCTGTGAGAACCAACTGGGCGCCTTTTTTTATCGAGCCTTTAGGAACGTAGGCGACAAAGCCTGACCGGGGATCTCTAAGGAATTCTGTCCCATACGGATCCACGGGTGACTCGATGACCCGTTTCCCGATTGGTTCCCTGCCAGCACCTTCGCCTTCCACGGGGATATGAAGTCCCCCTCGGAGATAGGTTTTGGGAACAGTATTGGTTTCAACCACATCAATCCATTGTGTCCATTTCATGGATTCAAGGTATTCGGAAACTTCAACAATCTCCTCCTCGGTCATTCCCTTCGCGGTTTCAATCATCAACTCGTAATTTGATTTCCGAGGATCTGCACATTCTCTCAGATCGTTCTGGAAATCGAAGAGCTGTTGGACCAGGTAGCCCTTGGGTTGTCCCGCAGGCGGCGCATTTTCCGCTTTTCCCTTTCCGTTTGGATAGTGGCACAGAGCGCAGGCAATGATATTGCGTTCCGGATCTCCCTTGGCGTAGATTTCCGGCATTTCTGGATGGTCTCCCGGATACCAGTCGGCTGGCGCTGTCTGAAAGCTGACCCCGTCTTTGCGGCCAACAATCTCATCTCGTGTGAATGTTAGAGGAGTGCCCGGAAGACTGTGCTTCACTTCGTCTTCCGGAAGTGGAGGAGGGGGATCTACGGTAATGGCATAGGCCCAGGCGAGCTCAACCAGGTGGTCGGGAAGGGGGTCTTCATCCGCATCGCAATGGATGCAGGTGAAGGAAAACAATGATCCGAATATTGAAATGCGATAGATTCTATTTTGAAGCGCAGTAGAGATTTTCATAGAGGAGTGAACGAATGGGAAGAGGCTGCCCTAGGGTCTTTCCCATAAAGAGCTGCCAACCTAGGAGAATCAATCCTTAATCGAGAAATGCTCGAAACCTTGCCATGTACAATTGAAAAACAAAGGTCGCAGCTGAGGAATTTTCAAGGTTAGAGGGCCTTGGAATGGCGTCACTAGTATTTGGGTACAAATAAATTAGTTTCAAGTCGCTGCAGACTTAAATCCTTATTCAGGATGTTGCAATCAATTAAGTGAGGGATGAACTCTATACCTTAAAGCTGAGCATCTAGTTTCATCAATCGAGCTTATAAGCGTCTATGTACGGATGGTATTGCAGGGGGAAGAACTATTCGTCTGAAATTTAATTGGCGCATCAAGTTTTTTAGGTAGGCACGGAACTCGCTATTCCCGATCCTAATGAGTTGTGAATGGCTGTCGGTCAATTGTGAGATGAAGGATGTCATCCACACCAGTAGTTTCCCATTCGATGCTCAGGCTATGGTTTTATGCATCAGCCAATTTCTGATCATGCGACCTTGTGATCTAAATTCTACCTCCCAACACATTTTATGGCACACCAGCATCCCTCGCCAACGTCATAGGCGGTGGATCCAATGGCGATTGCACCACCGATGATGGGTCCACCGACCCATCCTGCTATTTTTGTACCCAACATTTTGTAGCCCTTTTTCTTTGCTTTCTGTTCTAAAACTTTGAGACCGGCATCTCTAGCCATTCTTTTCATCTGGTTTCTCTTAAACTTTTGCCATGCTTTATTGGACATGCCTTTTTTCATATGCTTATTTTTTTTCAAAAAGTCCCTCTCAAATTTGCGCCTCTTGTCACGGGGTAAATCGTCAATGCTTCCGTCCAAAATCGCCTGGACTTCATCTTGATCTATATCCAGCATACATGCGAGGAAGCATGGCCACCATGCTTCGCCATTAGGATCGAGGTGGTTAATAGGATTGTCTCCAGTGTAGCAATATCCATTACCAAAATTTCCTGTGTCGCCCCAAATGCCAATTTGATCACGCGTCGTAAATCGTCCTAAATCGCTACTTAGATAGCGTGTGCGATAGTAGTAGGAATCAGATTCGCTATCGAATCTTCGACCTGTAAACAGGTAGGGGTTTTCTGTTGCACTACCAATCGCTCCGCTCCTCAAATTTCCAGATCCATCAAAGAAATCTGTTTTCCCATAAGCATCGTACTGATACATTTCAATTGTTGCTCCGTTTTCATTGGTCAGAGCATATGTAGAGTATAGCGTATTTTGATGGTAGTAGGCGCGTGAATCAGCTTCACCGGTGGCGGAGTCGTCGCTGTCAAGATTGCGATCCATGACCAAGACTTCATCAATGTAATTGCCGTAAACATACTGTTTGGTGACCACGTCCGTTTGATCGCGCTCCTCGTAAACTTGCCAGCCGTCATAGTAGTAGAAAGTCGTGCCATCTAAACTGGAATCGTTGGGCAGGCCTCCGTTGGTGACGATTTTACGAACTCGTCGACCGAGCGCGTCGTAGGAATACGCGGCAATCACGGCGCTGTCAGAGTTGCGTGTGATGCGTCTCAGGCGGTTAGCGTAGTCCCATTCGTAGGTTGTGATGCCGTCGCTCAATTGATTTCCGTTGTCATCGTGAGTAAGCGGAGTCGTGTCTCGTGCAATCAGCTCATTGAAGGATGAGTGTTGTCGCTGCTCGTTCGTAGCCACGTCGCCAATGGAGGTGCTGGTTTCGTTCCAATTGCCAAGTCCGTCAAGATTCCAGGTTTGTTGTTGGAGGCTGTCGGCTGTTGGTGTTTGGATGTCAGTTTTGATTCCGTTTAGCATTCCCCGATCGAATCTGACCAGTCGATACGATGAATCGTATTGGTAAACTTCGCTGTTGTTTGGATCATGGAGTTTCTCTTCGCGAAGCTTATTGTTCATGAGGTCGTAACTGTGGCCCGTGCCAACGATTAGGGAATCATTGCTACGAAGATGCCTGAGTTCCGTTGGGCGACGAAGCGAGTCGTACCCGGTTACCTGGTTCCCCGCATCATTCAAGTAAGTCATGCGTGTTCCATTGATTGGGTATCGCTTCTCAAGCACACGTGTCCGGCCAATGTAGTCGTAGTCGACTAAATCATTCGTTGCCACCCGATCGCGCCTCGTATTTAGGC
>JAUHWE010000220.1 GCA_030424825.1 Verrucomicrobiia bacterium | reverse complement strand
TTTCGGCACCCAAAGGGGCTGATGCGGGCGATAGAAGCCGACGGCAAGCATGAAGGGCTGGTCGTATTTCTGGCTCAGTTTTTGAACCGCCCAATCCGCGCTTTCTGTATCCGTCCATTCCTCATCGGGCCGGTCGATGGGTCCCCAGTCGAAGGAATCGATGGTCGACGAGCCCCGGTCTCGATCGCGAGGCATTTGGTTGAGCGGCATGGTAATGCCGAGCCGTGGAATTTCATGGCGGACGTAGGGACTGTTGTCCATTAACTCTTTTTTGGAGATGGTTCGTTCTTCGGGCAGGATCGGCATCCACTTGTCGTAGTCAGGTCCATACTCATCGAACATTCGCTGGCTCTTACCGTGGAGCAGCTTTCCCGTCCCCATGGTGTAGTAGCCTTGCTTTTTTAGGTCCAAAGGCAGCAGTTCCGCATCTGGCATCGTCCTTTCAATCTTTTGACCGTTGCCATATACGCCGTTGTGAATGGGAAGTAGGCCAGACCAGTTGGCGGCTCGCGAACCGCTGCAGGCCGGTACTACGCAGTGCGCGTTGGTAAACAGGAGGCCTCGTTCCGCGAGGCGATCGATGTGGGGTGTCTTGACTTGTGGATGCCCGTTGAGGCAGCCAATCCAGTCATTCAAATCGTCGATTGTGATGTAGAGAATGTTGGATTGACTTGAGGCGCCTTCTGAAATTGGTGCAGGGAGGATCGCAGCTAGAAGCGACGATAGGAATACGACGATAAGTGAAAAGCGAAACGGGTTTTGGAGGGATACGTGAGATCTCATACGCTGGAAGTATCGCGTTGGAAATGACCTCGTTACAAGGTAATTTGATTGGGTGGGCACTTGTTAAAAAAGATCATCTGAACGGCTGTTTCGACATCGCAGACTTTGAGAGAGGAATCGTGTTGGCGGGATCTCCCATCGAGCGAATTGGCGTACGATCAATCTGGAATCGGCTCACTTTTGCCGATGTCCTGCCCCTCCCAATTCGCGATCCCATTTTCGTAGATGAGGATCCGGTTGGCGCTGCCATTGACCGGCCTGGCATTGACTTTAGGCAGGCGTTTTTTGAGGGAGCGCACCACTGCGGCATAATTCTTGTCGCCTGCGAGGTTTGAGAACTCGCTAGGGTCGTTGATCATGTCGTATAATTCCTCGGATCCATCAGCATACTGAATGTAACGATACTTTTCAGTGCGAAGGCCATGGTTGTCGTGATTGTGTGTGGTGATCGCGGGTCTAGTTCGTGGCGCATTGGCATTTCTTAATTGGGGCAGGAGGCTGATGCCTTCTAGATGGCGGGGTACGTCTAGTTCGCAAAGCTCACTGAGAGTGGGATAGATGTCGAGCAGCTCCACTGTTCTGTGGCTTCTGGCTCCCGCGGTGATTCCTGGCCCGGCGAAAACGAGAGGAACGCGAGCGGATCGGTCCCAAAGCGTGTTTTTTCCCGTAATCTCCTTTTCGCCCAAGTGATACCCATGGTCGGACCAGAGAACGACGACTGTATTGTCCGAAAGTCCGTTGCGTTCGAGTGCCTCCAGGACGCGTCCGACTTGACTGTCCATATAGCTAATACTGGCGAGGTAGGCCTGGACGATTTTTATTTGCTCCCCTGCTTGCAGTAGGAATTTTTGTCTCGGCTCGGGAAGCTTCCAATGGAGGTACCAGCTAAACCTCGGAGTGTCCGAGCGATCGTCCAATAGCATGCGAGGCAGTATGACCTCTTCTTCTGGATACAAGTCGAACCACTTTTGCGTAGCCAATAGGGGCACGTGAGGGAGGGCGAATCCAACCGCCATGAAAAACGGATCTTCAGGTTTCTTGTCCAGTTGTTCTACGGCCCAACTCGCAGTCTTCCAGTCCTTATGGTCTGAATCCTGGTAGGGATAGACCACCCAGTCCATGCCGGGACCCCCGCGCGGGGTCTTTACCCGTTTCTCTTTAGGCCGCAGCCCAGGGTCAGTTCTACCGATGATGTCGAACTCTTTGACATCACTGTTGTTCCAGCCACCGCCATGGTAGATTTTGCCAACCGTGTAGGAAGTATATCCGGCATTTGAGAAATGCTGGGGCAGAGTGACTAGGTCCTTGAGGTTGTCGACGGATCTAAACCAAGGGGAGAGGCTATAAACACCGGTAGTCGAAGGTCTGAGACCCGTCATCACACTGGTGCGGGAAGGATTGCAGACCGGAGCCTGACAAAAGGCATTGGTAAATAAAGTGCCCCGTTGCGCCAGGGAATCGATGTTCGGGGTTTTGACCTGCGGGTGACCGTCTAAACACCCAATCCAGTCGTTGAGATCGTCGATCGCTATAAAAAGGACGTTGGGCTTTTCGGCTCGTGAAAAGGAAGCAAGCGTTGCTGAGAGAAGTAAACTGAGCGCGGCTAGTACGATGGGCTTGAAGAGGAAGCGGGTCATGGAAAGAATGCTTATAGGAAGCGAAATTGATTACAAGGTCGGAGGTTTGAGTCGTTTAATTGCTTTCAGGAAAATACCACGGGGCTTGTCTCGGACCTCGGCGTGTCGGTGGCTTCGTTGCTGTTGTTGGTAGCGGGCGATCTCCGAGTGCTCACACGATAGGTGCAAAAATGGGCGCTCGGAGATCGCCCGCTACCTTAAAATACTCGGGAGGTCGTTGCCCTGCCTTTATCTATTTTCAGAAGTATCCCTAGAGGGTTGCTTGTTGAGAGCCGCGGAAGATTCTAAAACGAATGAGGATCGCGGCAAGCGACGCCTCTACTGTTCGCCTAAAAGCTTAAATATAGCTGCAGTACAGGCATCGAGATCGCTTATCGGTTTCCAGCCCCAGTCCTTTCGGGCGCCAGAGTCGACAAAAACGTTTGGCGCGGTGGTTAGGAGCGCTTCTACTTTAGGATCGGATTCGAAGTTGTATTGAAAGTCTGGTTTCACTTTCTGGATAGAGTCCGCGATTTCCTGGGCAGTGGGACAAAGCGCGTGAAGATTATAGGCGTGCTGACGGAGCTTGTCCTTGGGGGCGAAGGCGAGTTGGACGAATCCTTCAACGAGGTCCTCAATGTAGATAGAGGACATGCCAATCTTACGTGAGACAGGGAAGGTGAAGGCCTCACCCTTGGCAGCGGCTACGTAGGCATGCGACGCATAGGCGGTCAGCGCGGCTGGAGGGGCATAGGGGGAAAGGACGAGCGGGGGCCGGAGGCAACGAAAGTCGAGGCCGTGCTTGAGCTTGTAGTAGACACCGAGCCGTTCGTTAGCGACCTTGGTGACGCCATAAATGTTCTCGGGCCATTGTGGATGATTTTCGGGCAGAATCGATGGGACATCGGATCCGTAAGAGGCGCCGGTTCCGGGGAAAATGATTTTTGGAGAACCATTGGCTAAGGCCAGTTCGAAAAGATTGAAGGTAGCCAGCGCATTAACGTTAAAAGCGCGTTTTCGATCGATTTCCGAGCTGCCAGAGAGCAACGAAGCGAGATGAAAGACAACCTCTGTTTGCTTGGATTTGAGAGCGCTTTCAATTGCCGACTCGTCGCAGATGTCGGCTTTGATGTAGTCGACTCCTTCAACTACCGATCCAGGGTCGGGATCGGTGATATCTAGACAGGTAACGCTGTGATTATCGTTGAGCAACCGTTTGGCAAGGAGTCGGGCGATGTTTCCGTTCCCGCCAGTGATGAGGATTGATTTAGGATTGTTAGACATAGAAATGGTTTTAAAAAGAATCAGACTGAGCCTAGAAAAGAAGAGTCACGATTTACAAGGTTTCGACTAGACGGACTCAAAGAGCGGGGCAAGAGATTTGGTAGCGAGTATCTGCGCTGGGATCTAACGGAGGGATTCAGTTGGGAAATTAGGGTGTCCGTCTTAGTGGATTGCCAACCTGCTAACACGATCGTGTTGTAGGTCGTCTCGATGAGGCGACACTCGCCCTAATAGGCAGGTCGGGGTCTCCGACGACCCGGCCTACCGTCCTTATTCAGTTAAAGAAATCCAGTGATTGCACACTTTCGTAGACTGGAGTCTGCCGTTGCCATCCCGTTTATAGCCTTGAGGGTCTAGATTCAGACTTTACTCTTTGATTGCGATGAAAGTGAAGACGCTCGAGGAAGCGCTAGAGTTCGTGCAGTCCGTTAATCTGTGCACGATATTCAGTGGAAAGGTAAAGGGGGTTCCTGCGCTTTGGGATGCCGTGGATCTGCTGGAAGACGGAGGGGGTAGAACCAAGTGGGGGGCAAAGGTCGAGGCAGTGTGGACTTGGAAGAACGAACTGCCTGAGACGTATCCTGACGATGTGTTCTACGGAAAGATTCCCGGTGGGCATGCGGTATTGATGACGATCGACTACCTGCGTGGCACGCACTTCCCAGAAGCGTACAAACCAATTGAAGACTGTTCCGAACTTGCCCAGCAGGTTTATGAGATTGTGCGCCTGAATCCCAATACAACTGGGGAGCTCAGAAAGGAGGCCATGGCCTTGCACGGCTGCTCCAAAAGCCGATTTGATACGGCTCTTAAGCAGTTGCAAACCACCTTGAACATCGTCCGATCCAATGAGCCAGGATTAAAAAACGATACCTGGATTCCCTTTAGTGAAGTGTATCTGGATCTCGTTGATGAAGCCGACTGAAACTTCATCCGGTATGCAGTTGCAAAATAGATTGAATGGTCTCAGGAACTGAGATCGTTGCTTAAGAGCAGCGTTAGTTATGCCGACTCGGAAAAAGATCCCAGAAAAACTGGATGCAGAGAAGACGCGCCTAGCGGAATCCGCAGCGCGAAAGGCGAATTGGAAACGCTGGGGGCCCTATATGTCGGAGCGACAGTGGGGCACGGTCCGGGAAGACTACTCGAAGGAAGGGGATGCGTGGGACCATTTTCCGTTCGAGCAGGCCAGTCTGAGAGCGTACCGCTGGGGTGAAGATGGAATTCTCGGCTTCTGCGACCGAGAGTGCCGATTGTGTTTCTCCATCGCTTTGTGGAATGAGAATGACGAGCGGTTGAAAGAGCGCTTGTACGGTCTGAATGGAAACCAGGGGAATCACGGCGAAGACTGCAAGGAATTGTACTACTATCTCGATTCGACGCCTACCCATAGCTATGCGAAAGCTCTCTACAAGTATCCCCAGGGCGCCTTCCCCTATGAGGAGTTGCAGCGTGAAAATGCAAGTCGCGGTAAGAAAGATCCGGAATATGAAATTTTGGATACCGGCATTTTTGACGAGTCTCGCTATTTTGATGTACAAGTGGAATATGCGAAAGGAAGCCCGGACGATGTTCTGATTCGGCTCACCCTAAGCAATCGAGGACCCGATTCGGCCCGATTGCATGCCCTGCCGAAGATCTTCTTTCGCAATACTTGGATTTGGGGATGTGAGCACGAGGGTTGTACCTTGAAGCCAAATATTCAGGAAGATCCGAAAGGTGGACTAAAACTGGACCATCAAACCCTAGGACGGTTTGAGTTCCAAGCCAATCTGGCGTCGGACAAAACCCTTCCGGAATTTGTATTTACGGAGAACGAAACCAATACGGAGGAGTTGTATCGAACTGAAACCTACACTCCCTATGTAAAGGATGGGATTGAGAGGTGGCTGGTAAAGGGGCAGAATTCCGCAGTCAATCCAGCCAAGAGAGGTACGATCTCTGCGGCACACTACGAATTGGAGATTCCTGCCGGTGAGAGTGTCTCAATTGATCTGAGGCTTTATTCGGAATCGGACGCCCCGAAGTCCGCCTTTGGCAAAGGGTTCGATCAAATTTTCTCGAAACGAATAGAGGAGGCGGAAGCGTTCTATGCGTCCGTTTCCCCGAAAGCTCTGGATAAAGAAGAGCGAAGTGTAGAACGCCAAGCTTATGCGGGGCTTCTTTGGAGCAAGCAGTTCTATCACTATTCGGTGCATGATTGGTTGAGGGGGGATCCTGGTATTGTGAGTCCTCCCGATGAGCGGCTGTTGGGCCGCAATCACGAATGGGAGCACCTCTTTAACCGGGACGTCATTTCAATGCCCGACAAGTGGGAGTATCCGTGGTACGCTGCCTGGGATCTAGCGTTTCACATGATTCCCTTTGCTCGAATCGATCCGGATTTCGCCAAGAAGCAACTCGTGCTCTTTCTGCGCGAGTGGTACATGCATCCTAATGGTCAGATACCGGCTTACGAATGGGCCTTGGGGGATGTGAATCCGCCCGTTCATGCCTGGGCGTGTTTGCGGGTGTATCGAATCAGCAAAGTTGGTGGAACGGGAGATCTATCCTTTCTTAAGCGGGTATTCCACAAGCTGATGCTCAACTTTACGTGGTGGGTGAATCGCAAGGATCCGGAAGGCAACAACCTGTTTGCGGGCGGATTCTTGGGGCTCGACAACATCGGGCTCTTCGATCGTTCCCAGCCGTTGCCCGAGGGGCATTCGCTTCATCAAGCAGACGGAACCGCGTGGATGGCATTCTATTGTTCTACGATGCTGGCAATTGCGCTGGAGATCGCAAAAGAGGATCCTGACTACGAAGATGTGGCATCCAAGTTTTTCGAGCATTTCATGAGCATTTCTGACGCTATGAACCATTTCAGTGAAAATGGTCTTTGGGATGAGCAAGAAGGCTTTTACTATGACCAGCTCCAGTATCCTGATGGCAGCACTAGGCATATTAGAGTAAGGAGTCTGGTGGGTCTGATTCCGCTCATCGCTGCGGAAACGCTCGACGAGAATTTGCTGAACTCGATGCCGCGATTCAAAAAGCGAATGAATTGGTATTTGGATCACCGAAAGGATCTGGCTCACCAAATTGCGTACGAAGGAAAGGAAGCAAATGGGGCTCGCTATCTATTAGCCATTCCTACCAGAGAGCGGCTGGAGCGATTGCTTTCGTATTTGTTTAATGAAGACGAATTTCTATCGCAGTTCGGGATTCGTTCTCTATCTCGCTACTACTGCGAAAACCCGTATGGCTTAAATCTTGCCGGCAAGGATTTTGAAGTGAGGTATACTCCTGGAGACTCGGATTCCTGGCTGTTTGGAGGGAACTCTAATTGGCGTGGTCCGGTATGGTTTCCGATTTCCTATCTGATTATTGAGGCCCTCCATGGTTATCATCGTTTTTACGGTGAATCTCTAAAGGCGGAGTTTCCCACGGGGTCTGGCAACTGGCTGACTTTGCGGGAGTGCGCGGACGAACTTAGTCGAAGGATGGGGGGGCTTTTTATGCCGAACGCGAAGGGTAGACGGCCCTGTCATGGTGATTCGGATCTCTATGCGAGTGACCCTCATTTCCAGAGCTATCCGTTATTCTACGAATTCTTTCATGGCGAATCCGGGAAAGGGCTGGGAGCCAGCCACCAAACCGGTTGGACCGCATTGGTGGCGGAACTGCTGCGCTGCAAATAGCGCGGGA
>JAUHWE010000219.1 GCA_030424825.1 Verrucomicrobiia bacterium | reverse complement strand
TGAACGGTTAACCGAGCAATTGGAATCCGAATGCGTCGTCCGCAAGCCGTCCGCGCTAGCAGGGCTGCCCTCGTATCGAAGGGGCGAACGAGTCGACGCGGAAGGAATCTCCGAGAGCTCGAACGATAAGCTCCTGATGGAGCGGGTCGTGGAAAGCGGAAACATGAACGCGGCCTACCGCAAGGTGAAGGCCAACAAGGGGGCCGCAGGAATCGACGGCATGTCCGTCGAGGAACTGGCCGGCTTCATAAAGTCCAGCTGGTCCGGAATCAAGGAGCGTCTTCTCGACGGCTCCTACCGTCCGGAACCGGTGTTGAGGGTGGAGCTGCCCAAGCCCGACGGGGGAACCCGTCTGCTGGGCATCCCCACGGTACTGGACCGCCTGATACAGCAGGCGATCCTGCAGGTCCTTCAGGAGGACCACGACGATAGCTTTTCGGACTCGAGCTTCGGCTTCCGTCCTGGCCGCAGCGCGCGCCAGGCGATTCTGAAGGCTCGGGACTATGTGAAGGGCGGCCGCCGCTGGGTGGTCGATCTGGATCTGGAGAAGTTCTTCGACAACGTGAACCACGATCTGCTGATGAGCGAGGTGAGGATGAAGGTTTCCGATCCCCGTCTTCTGAAGTTGATTCGCGGATACCTGAAGGCAGGCGTCATGGTTGGCGGCTAACGCCGTCCGACACCTAAAGGGACGCCGCAAGGCGGACCTTTGTCTCCGTTCCTGGCGAACGTCCTTCTGGACCGTTTCGACAAGGAAATGGAGAGAAGAGGCCATGCGTTCGTTCGCTACGCGGACGATTGCAACATATATGTCACCACGCGACGATCGGCCAACCGCGTGCTGGATAGCGTAACGCGTTTCCTGGAGCGCGAGCTCAAGCTGAAGGTGAACCAATCGAAGAGCGCCGCGGACCGCCCTTGGCGTCGGACGTTCCTCGGCTTCACCATCAGCTGGTGGAACCGCATACGGGTGAGCGGGAAGTCCTGGAAACGCTTCAAGCTTCGAGTGAGGGCGCTGACGCGCCGCAACTCGGGCTGGAGCATGGACAGGGTGATCGGCGAGCTCAACGTCTTCCTGCGCGGCTGGAAAGGCTACTACGATGTGGCCGACTCGCGCGACCCGTTCGTCGAGTGCGAAAGATGGATACGCCGCAAGCTCCGCTGCTATCAATTGAAGCAATGGGGAAAGAGCGGGTATCGCAATCTTCGCCGACTCGGCGTGAATCGGCGCATCGCGTGGATTACGAGCAAGACGCCGCATGGACCTTGGAGAATAAGCCGTACACCTCGAGCTCATTGGGCTCTCAACAACAACTACTGGCGTGGAAAGGGATTGATAAGTCTCTCCTCTCTGGCTTGAATGGTTCAATGAATCCGACGACAACCTTAACCGAACCGCCTTGGTACGTGATCCGTATGCCGGGTGGTGTGAGAGGGGTGGGGCCGTGAGGCCCCCCTCTATCTCGATTCCATGATTAGAATTAAGAAACACGAAATGCTACTGACTGTCGTCGTGATTATCTACGGAGTAAACTGTCTCTCGGATGACGTAAGCCCGAGTAAGGAAGATATCCACTACGTGTTTGATGGAATCGAGATTTGGGCTGAGCATCGATCTCGATTGGCTCCAGTAATTGGCTCCAATGGGAATAGACTTATCGTCGATACGAGAACAGGCGTTAAGCGAGTGGTTTTTTCCACGCATTTCGAGGCTCAGGAGCTCATAAGTACTTCGACCGAATTGATTGAGTTATCTAATCTGGAGTACGACATAGGGTATAGCGGAAATCATAAGAACATTCACAACGGGATGGCTGAGAAGGCAAGGTATTGGGTCGTTGCGAATATGGGTGTCATAACTTCGGTAGAATTGGAAAATGCGTACTGTGTCTTTCAGGCTAGATCAGCAGATGTGCAGGTCCGAAGTCTCGGTACGCTTCAAGTGGGTATTCCTAAACAGATTAAGTTGACGATATTTTCCAATGGGCCGATAGTCGAAGATGATTGCTCGATTTATCTGTTTTCGGGTGACGGGCAACCGTTGGCGACTAGCGAATCATCAGGACTTCGAATACATGCAGGAAACTAACACTAGATCGCGAAGCCTAAATCGAATTAGCGGAAAGTATCTTATGAGTATTTGGAACCAGCCGACTCAGGCAATTCGTACCGCTGCGCGGTCCTCTTGACTGGTCTAGTCGTTACATCGACTCAGGAATGTACGAGTGCACTTCATTCCACTATTACCATTTGGACATGATCAAAGAAGGCACTGAGGAGGAATGAAAGCTAAATGCAAAGATGAAATACGCAGAGGACTTCAATATTGAGCTCATGAGACTCATCAAACAAAGTGGAGCATATCAAGACGGCTCACTAAATACCGAGAAGGCTGCACCTCCTCTCCATTAGTGGCTTAGACGTTAGCAGATGAAAAAATTGGAACCATTACTGGCAGGAATGACGGCCGTAACCATACTCTCGGGATGTCTCGAAATTGAGCCGCAACAAAATCAACCCTCCGAAAGATCAGAAGATTACGTTGAGTTTCGGAACTGGGATGTGAAGCAGAATGAGAGACGGTCCATCCAGTATGGGTATTTCCTCGACGAATTTGATTATGCGGTGATATTCATAAACCAGTCGAACGATCCAGATTACTTCGTTACGTCACGGGCGAGCGACAGAGGCAATCGCGCGTTTTTGGTCTCGAAAGAAGGTACCGAGGAGTCATTAAATCATTCGAAATTCGTAATCGAGTATCAAGGATCCGAACTCAAGAGACAAAGATTTGATTTCACGAGGCGGGAGTTTGAGGATTTTTTCAAACAAGACTCAGTCGAATTTTCCTTAAAATGCATCGCTGATTACCACCGTAAACTTCGCGAACCAAACAGTCGATCTAACTTGTAACACTCGCGAACTCGCATCATAGGTAGACCAACTTGAACGGTGAGGATTTATGAAAAGAAAGAAGGCCTAAGTGCCGAGTTTCATCAGTTAGTCAGTTTTCTGGTGGATCAACACGGTTACATTCTCTCGCAACAAGAGTGGGAGGAAATAATCGGCCGAGAGAGTTACGATGCCGATAGTTTTGCACATGATATTCTTATCGCTGAAGGACTGGAAGTTGAAGAAAATCAAAGTTTGTACAAGACGGTCAGAAATCTCTTTATCCAGAAGTTTGGGAATTCGGTATCTTTAGCGGATTACGATAATGATTATATCTAACAGGCAGTCATCTCAATTCGTACCCAATCCGCGGGTACTCTTGAGAAAACTTAGAGAGTGTCTAATAAAAGAATTTTTCGCGTGAATCGAACTGTAGGGCGGGGTCGCTGACCCGCCGATGATTTGAAAGTCGCCTCAGCGAGACGACCTACAATATAAAATCTAATGATAGATATGTGAATATGGGCTTGAATACGACTTATTGGACACTCTCTTAGACGTTGAAAAGAATGATAGACGATGCCTATCTGAATGCAGATATTGGAAAAATGCTTAGATCTAATAGTGAGGTTCGTATTTCGATCGCTATCGCTCGAATCCGAGTAACGTGTACCCGTAGTTTATTAAGTGAATCGTGCGGAATTAGAGCGACGAAAACCTGTCTGGATAGGCTTGTCTGACTTGTGGTTGGATAACGAGATCGATGAGGAGTGGGCAAAGCGAATAGCTGAGGTGATCGTTCAATCGGGGTATTCCGCGAGCGAGATTGATGATATATTCAATTACGAATTGGCCCCTTTTCTCGGACCGAATCATTGGTCCGTTGCGGGTGAATGGTCTGGCTTTGATCCGGATTGGGTTTGCGAAGAAGCTCGGAAAAGACTCGAGAAGCGATCCTTGATAACTAAGATAGCAAGTAGATCCGGGCTGAGCACGTACGCTGCGAGAGATGCGTTTAATCACGTAAAGAAGATAGCATTTGGAGAATCTGACGCTGAAACCTGAAAAATGGGGACAAAGAAAGTATTCAAAAAATCGAATATTTTTGTAGGGGCGTCGCTTGCGGCGACCGCTCATGTGGCTAGCGCGTTTGACGATGCGGTCGCCGCAAGCGACGCCCCTACCTCAGAAAACCAAACGATCAGACTTATTGGACACTCTCTAGCTCTACTTTGTTCGATTTCGAACGATTGTTATTAGGTAGGGCAACGACCTCCGGGCGTGCCGCGTTTTCTTGATCTCCTTGTGCGGCACGCCCGGAGGGCGTTGCCCTACCATTCAGCATTTAACAAAGTAGACCTAAGTGGACCGATTGATGGATCCGAGAATTGCAATCGAACCAAAGTGAGCTGATACTCAAATTTCTAATGGGAAAAGAATACGAAAAAATAGACGAGTCGATATCATCCTGGCTCTCCAAGCAGAAGATGTTCTTTGTATCCACCGCGCCCTTATCGGGGGATGGACTGATTAATTGCTCTCCAAAGGGGACTGACTGTTTTCGAGTTCTGGGTGATCGAACGATCGCGTACTTGGATATGACTGGTAGTGGAGTGGAAACGATTGCCCATTTGAAGGAGAATGGGCGAATCGTGATTATGTTTTGCGCGTTTGAGGGGCCGCCCAAGATCTTTCGGTTTCATGGAAAAGGAACCGTGCATGAGCTGGGGAGTGAAGGGTATAAGAAGCGAATTTCTCACTTTGTTGAATACCCGGGAGCTCGATCGATTATTGAAATCGAAGTTGAGCGGATCAGCGATTCCTGCGGATTTACGGTGCCCTTGTACGATTTCAAAGAGGATCGAGGCACCCTGCAGAAATGGGCCGAGTCAAAAGGTCCAGAAGGAGTCGAGGCCTACAAGCGTGAGAAGAATCACCGAAGCGTGGACGGCTTGCCTGGGCTGGAATGGGATTAGCGAGTTAGTGGCTAGAAAAAGGCTAGCGAATTTTTCTATTGGCAAGTCGCAAAGGTAGGGCTAGCGCTCGCGCTATGCCGCGTAAGCAGAGTCTCGATGGGACTAACGCGGCGTACGCGAGCGCTAGCCCTACTCGGTGAGGCTTTATGCAGGTTCTTAGGCATTGAGGCGAACCCTACCTAAGAGAGTTCATAGATTACGACTGACCCATTGAATGCTACCCTAGTGGCGCTCAGAGTGGGGTGGGTCCTGAGGTAGCGGCCGATCTCCGAGCGGCCATTGTTGAGGAATAGAATAGGTGGGCGCTCGGAGATCGCCCGCTACCTCGCACTTTGATTCACAGATTCGTATGGTCTTATTGGAGACCCTCGCGCAGATCGAGCAATGTTGTCACGATTCTGCTAGAGGCTTCTTTTTCGACGTAGTTGGTTCCGAGCCACGTTTCGTATCCGCCGAGTTCATGCTGCTCAGGCGTGGGTAAATAGCCGTATTATCCGTTTGCCAGCTCGATAGTGAAAGTCTCACTCCAACTGAACCTTGCCTTCTTCAACGATGAAGTTTCGCTTGTATATCACTGCGCCTGTATCAAAGTTGTAACCAAATTCGTTTGCGGATTTCCAGTCTGGTTCCCCAATCATGGCCTTCAGCTTATCAACACTCAAACCATCGGGATTCCAGAAATAGAATAGGTTATTCAGTGCTGAGTTAGCATGGTGGAAATGCGGTCCCTTATTCGCCTCTAAGTATTTCCGACCAGTAGCGGCATTTATAAATCTTTCGGTCAACTTTAAAATCAATTCCTCAGAAATAGGATTTGTTGTCAAATCTAGGCGGGGGTCGGGTCCTTGAACTATTCCGCCGTCAATCTTAAATGTTGCGGTATGCGAAACATAGGGACCTCTGATGACGTAACTAACTTCAGTAGGTGTCTTCGAATCAGGCTCGCCCAATATTTCCCTTAGTTGCTCTAGATTAAATCCAATCGGACTCCAATACCCCAAGATACTTTCGAGCTCCAAATTGGCGTTGTAAAATTCCGCCTCATTCTCAATATCCTCCCGTCTTACTACAATGTTACCAAATATCTGTTTTAGATTTTCAACGCTTAGTTCGATATGATTTTCCGGCGTTTTTTCAATAGCAGTTGAACTAGAAATATCTGATTTATGGTCGAAATGCTCGATGAATGCCCATCCAATAAGAAAAATTAAAGTAGCTATTATTACTAAACGTATTGGTTTCATTCTGGGAGCGTTTCAACTTTGGTGCACATAGCTTTATATGTCATTGTCTCCAACGACAGGTGCAAAATAAAATAGGTGGGCGCTCGGAGATCGCCCGCTACCTTGTGCTCCACTTCACAAGTTCGTATCGTCTTATTGTAGACCCTCGAGCAGATCGAGCAATGTTGTCACGATTTTGGTGGAGGCTTCTTTTTCGACGTAGTTGGTTCCGAGCCACGTTTCGTATCCGCCGAGTTCATGCTGCTCAGGCGTGGGTAAATAGCCGTACGATCCGTTCGCCAGTTCGATGGTGAAGGTTTCACCGAACGGGCTGCGAGCCTTCAATTCCAATCCCGTTTCAGCAAACGTTTCAAACGGGAGTGCCAGGATCCCTAGGTCACCGATGCGAAGGGCCTGTAGCGGGACCTGTATCTCTTTAGGAGCTTGCTGAATCTTCGCCATCCGATTGGCATGAAGGGCTGCTGAGTTTGCATTAAGGATCGCTGAGCCGTGTTGGAGCTTTTCGATATGGGCCAGCATTTCAGGCGTCGGTTGCCTGGTCTTCAGGGGCAATTTCGCTAGCTCAGCCCCTAGCGGAACCCAGTCCTGAAAGGTGACTTGCTGATGGGCCTCGAAAACGCGGCTGGCAACCTTTTCCGCAACCAATTGCATTTTCTCGTAGTGCTTGAGACGTGGTTTGTTTTCAGCAAAATTGATATTGTTCACGTCGCCGCTGGTGCCGTTGGAGAGGATGCCGACAAAGGGAGGCGATTGGTGGGTGGCGCCCAGTTTTTCTTCGATGTATTGGGCGAAATAGCCAAAGTAGTCCGCCGAGACGTCACCGGGTGCTACGCCGCCAACGTAGTGCAAGGAGTAGTTGGCGAGGAGGGCGATAGGCCGACCCTCTAGGCTATGAACCGAAAGGAAACTGATTTCCGGGTCGATTGGGCCGGCGGGACGGATCAGTTTGGGATTGCCGCGCGGCGGATTCATTCGGACTTGATCGATACCGCCGAAGGGGTTTTGCCGCAAGCTCTCGTCGTCGATGAACCAGCGGCGGTTAAAGACTTCGGAGGGCTCATCGATTTTCCCCCAGGCGATCCGAGCGGGTTCCAGTTGCTCCAGCGCCTGTTGTACTCCGGTAACAATGCGCTGGGCGAGAAACCTTTGATAATCGGTCAGTTCCGCTTCAGGGAGCGTCTTTAATGGTCCTCGGGCGGTGGTCGCGGAATGGGTGTGCGTGGCCGCCATCAGCAGGTGCGAAGCCGGGATTCCGGTAGAATCCTGTAGCTGTT
>JAUHWE010000218.1 GCA_030424825.1 Verrucomicrobiia bacterium | reverse complement strand
TTGTCTACTATACCCTTTCCGATCCGAGTGTATCCGCAGAATCTGGACGCATAATCAATCGAGCGATTGTTGAAGCTTTGAGAGACCAAGCGAAAAGACATTAGCCATGCAGGGTCGTCGCAAGCGACGCCCCTACAAATTAATGTGCTTCCGCGGCACAGCACAAGCGCTGGTCCTACGTCGAAAAAGGCATCCCCTTCACATCCTAGCTTACGAATACGACCAGGACGTATTATCCACTTCCGATAGTGGGATACAGCTTTTGTACATTCCGGGGATGGGATCGTAGTTCAGGACATTCATTCCCACTTCTTTGGAAGTGAAATACCCAACCAAAGTAAGTTCCCTCATTTTGCGGTAGAAAGCGCGAGTATCCTCGTCTTTGTCCGCTGCTAGCTCCTTGATCAGTCCGTCTTGCTGTGCGGGACTCAGTTCCGCGAAATGTTTTTTATGCGCTTTTCGTGCCCGTTTGTTCATGTCGTTCAGGCCTTTGCCGAAGGTCGACTTCTCTTCCTTGGACATGTACCCGCCATACATGATGTCCATGAATTCCGGCACGCCGACATCGAGGGCTCCAGGCGTATCCGTCTTGGGCAGTATTCGCTCGGCAATGGCGCCGGCAACGTCTGCTTGACGTCGATTGAGATTGACTGGCTTCCAATCAGCACCCTTCCGATTCGCTTGAGCAAAAGCCACTCCCGAAAGTGTCGAAGCCGATATGGCGGCGCCGAGTGCGAGTCCTGCTCGTTTGATCGCGTCGCGACGGTTCATTCCTAAAGATTTTTCTATATCCGTATTCATCTTTCGTCTCCTTTCTTACGAGAGGTTACCTTTCTTCAATTCCTCAACCGCGTGATTCGCCGCTCGAGCCGTTAACGCCATGTAGGTGAGCGAGGGGTTCACACAAGCGGCGGACGTCATGCACGCCCCATCCGTAACGAACACATTAGGGGAAGCGTGGACTTGGTTCCATTTATTTAGTACTGAAGTCTTAGGATCGCGACCCATGCGGGCGGTACCCATTTCGTGAATGCAATTTCCGGGCGCGCTTTTCTCAGGAGTATCAAACGGGCGGATGTCCTTGGCTCCGGATGCTTCGAGAATATCGACTGCGGACTGCTTCATGTCCTTCCGCATTGCGTATTCGTTTTCTTTCCATCCGCAATCGAAGGTGACGGTAGGCTGCCCCCACTTGTCACGTACTCGATCGTTGAGATACATCTTATTGTCGTGATACGGCAGGCACTCGCCCCAAGAACCGATTCCAAATCTCCAAGGTCCCGGTTCGATCAAGTCCGCCTTCAAGTCCTTACCAAATCGAGCGAGCTCCGCAACACCGCGCGACCATTCCTCTCGGCTGGCTCGGCCTTGGTAGCCGAATCCGCGCACGTAGTCCTTTTGAGTCGAGGCTTTGTCCACGTTTCTAAAACGAGGAACGTAGATGCCATTTGGGCGACGCCCTTTATAGTACTTGTCGTCGTATCCATCGATACGGCCCGACGCCCCCACCTTGAAGTGGTGGTCCATCAAATTGTGACCCAGCTCGCCACTGTCATTGCCAAAACCATTGGGGAAGCGATCCGATTTGGAATTCATTAGAATGAAAGTCGATGCAATCGCAGACGCGCAGCTGAAAATGACCTTCGAATAGTACTCGATGACTTCATTCGTCTCCGCATCGATGATACGGACACCCACTGCCTTACCCTTCGTATTATCGTATATAATCTGGTTCACGATCGAGAAGGGTCTCAGGGTCAGATTTCCCGATGCATAACCGGCAGGCAGGGTGGCAGCATTGCTACTGAAATAGGCTCCATAAGGACAACCGCGGATACAACGGTTTCGGTACTGGCAGTTGCCCCGACCATTGTGCGGCTGCGTCAGATTGGCTGCCCGACCAATGGTCATGATTCGGTCGGAAAAGTTTTCCGTAATCCGCTTGCGAACGTGCTCTTCCACACAATTCATTTCCATGGGAGGAAGGAAGCTGCCATCAGGCAATTGCGGCAGCCCTTCTTTCTGGCCACTGATGCCCGCGAATTTCTCCGCATAGTCGTACCAAGGAGCGATATCCTTATACCGGATTGGCCAATCGATCGACATGCCGTCTTTCACGTTCGCTTCGAAATCCAGATCACTGAAACGGTAGGATTGCCGTCCCCAGAGCAAAGAACGGCCGCCCACGTGATAACCACGCATCCAGTCAAATGGCTGGTCTTCAGAATAAGGGTTGTCGATGTCATCCACAAACCAATGAGCTGAGGCGGGACTGGTGGTGTAACCGGTCCGGTTTTGCTTCAGCTGCCGCTTCAGTTTCTCCTGGGAAATTTCTTTGCGTCCCTCGAACTCCCAGGCTTCAGTGTGGGCAGTGGGATACTCTCCGTGCTTCACGTCACGTCCCCGCTCCAAAACCAGCGTCTTCAGCCCTTTCTCACTGAGTTCTTTAGCAGCCCATCCGCCACTGATTCCCGAGCCAATTACGATCGCGTCATAAGTATTCTGCTTCGTTCCTTTTCCTTGAATGTTCATAGGGGATCTAATCTTTGAATTCACCTCACGCCTAAGCGTCCGAAGGGTAATTAGTTACGGATTGATCCAGTCAATAATCCCAGTGGCAAGCAATCGCTAAATACAGAAAAATCCGACTCACCCCTTCTCTATTCCCGTGGGCCTGGCTGGACAACCCGCAGTTTGCCAACCCCGCCAGGGAACAAACTCCCCTTCTGTGCCGTCGAAATTGCCATGAACCTCTTCCTCGCCTTCTCCTCCATTTTGGTTGCCGCAGTCGTCGCTCCCTCACTTGACCGAATTGAGGAAGCTGCCAAGCGCCACGACTTCGAATGGTTCGGCCTAACCGTCGAAGACGCACGGAAGAAAGCCGCCGACAACGATCTCCCGTTCCGCGTCGTGAAAGCGGACGGGAAATCGCGTCCCAATACCAAGGACTACCGCCCAGGAAGAATCAATTCACACGTTGTGGGCGACACAATCGTGGCGGTCGCGATTGAAGGCCAAGGTCATAGCATCGTCGAAGGGGTCATCGACCTCAATCACCTATCGCTCCTAGGCCTAACGGTAGAGGATGCCACAGCCCATGCAAACCTCAATGGCCTTCCCTTTCGCGTCGTAACTCGAGATGGGAAATCCAATCCCGTCACCATGGACTACATCAAAAAGCGCGCAAACGCGGTAGTCGTTGATGGTAGGGTAGTCGCGATCACAAATGGCTAGCCAATCGAGGAATTTCCCATAGCCGAATTAGCTCGATCCCTTTCGGATTGTCTTCATCCTAAACGCATTCCGCATCCTCCCATGGTCCGATCGCTCTTTCTACTTCTCCTGTCTCTCGCCCTCTCGCCTCTCGTTCAATCTAAGAAGCCAAACATCGTCTTCATACTCGCAGACGACCTCGGATGGGCGGACGTTGGATATAACGGGGCCACGTTCTACGAAACGCCGCACATCGATGCGCTGAGCGCGCAAGGGATGCGCTTTTCCGACGCGTACCCGGGCGCTTCAAACTGCATGCCGTCACGGGCAATCATAATGACCGGCACCTACATCACTCGCACACAGATGTGGACGCCCGGCTCCAAAGCCAAAGGGAAAAAGGAATACATGAAGTTTCTGGTCCCTCGCCAAGGCGACAACAAGGGGGACGACGCACTCCCCTCAGAAGAGATTCTCGATACGGCCTATGTCACGATCCCCGAAGTCTTGCAGATATCCGGCTATACCTCTGCTCATTTTGGCAAATGGCACTTGGGCCCCTACCGCCATGGCTTCAGCATCAACGATACGAACGGCCTCGGAGCCAACCTTGCCCAGAAATTCTACGACGATGCAAACGCGACCGACACATTGACCGATGCCTCCGTTCGGTTCATTGAAGCACAGGCAAAAGCGGAATCACCGTTCTTTCTCTACCTCGCCTATTGGGACGTGCATACTCCGTTCAGGGCGAAGCCTGAGCTCATCGCAAAATACGATGCCAAATTGAAGAATGGAAAATGGTATCGGGAATGGAACACTACTTATGCGGCCATGATTGAAGCCGTGGATACCGGTGTGGGTCGCGTCTACGAAGCGCTGAAAGCACAAGGAATCGAGCAGAACACGGTATTCGTTTTCTCATCGGACAATGGCGGATACTCCGGAGCCACGACCAACCACCCGCTTCGAGGCGCCAAGGGCGCTTTCTACGAGGGAGGCATCCGCGTTCCCACTTTCGCGGTTTGGCCAGGAATCATCCCCCGCGAAACGGTCTGCTCCACTCCTATCACCGGAGTCGATTTCCTGCCTACCTTCGCCGAACTCGCAGGCGCCCCTACTCCAAGATTCCAACCCGTTGACGGCCGTTCCTTCGCGTCCCTGCTAAGAGGCGAACCTGCCCCCGATGAACGTTCCATTTTCTGGCACTATCCCCTCTATCTCCAAGGCAACGACTACAACAAAGTCATCCCAATTTGCGGAACCGCAACACCCTACTGGCGGGCCACCCCTTGCAGCGTCATACGCAAGGGCGACTGGAAACTAATCCAGTTTTTCGAAAGTGACACGGTTGAGCTTTACAACGTGCGGGAGGACATTGGCGAAATTCGGGAACTCTCGAATGCGTATCCAGAAAAGACACGCAGTCTTCTCTCGGAACTGAAACGGTGGCAGAAGGAAACCCGAGCCCCCATTCCCTCCATTCCCAATCCAGATTTCAAAACGCAACTCTGACGGTCGCTGCGACGAACCCCGACTCAGTATGGACCTATCTTCGGACTCGCCCATCTTCTTTTTGCCGTCGTCCCCCCAGTAGCAGACATACCTTTTTTCTTAGACGGAATCGCCATTCGAGCAAAGGCGCCGCGATGAGGTTTACAGATTGGCGCAATTGTGCCACTTTGTAAGTTTCTCCAACGCACCTAACCATCCAGCCTAACAGTTTATCGTCTATGAAGGCATTCGCAACTCCTTGGGTCACAAGCTTAGTAGCCATACTTTTGGCAACGGTCGGGCCAGCCGCCCAAACACCTAGCGAACGAGAGATCCGCATCAGCCCCGAAGTGTCAATTATCCTGTCCCCGGCCGTGGCTGTCGATCTTTCCGAGCCCGGCGAGCGGCGCTGGGGCGTTCACCAGTTCCCCGCTCTCAGCCACATGCCAGACGGGTCGATCCTGATCATGTATTCGGACGCGCGCGACGCCTCGGAGACGCACGGCGCCGAAGCGCCAGCCTTTGTTTCCCGAGACCAGGGCGACACATGGAGCGCCTATGACGGCGATCTTCCAATTCTGCGGCCCCACTTCAGTGTTTCTGAAGTGTTTGAGGGCGAATTTCTCGTTGCCGCGTCGCAACCCTATCTGGACGTTGAGCGAGAGAACGTCTCGCTGCCCGAGCCAGTGTCCGAGACCGATGTCTACGGCAAACGGTACAACTACGCGTTGGAAGACTTTCCTCCAAGCGTGCGCCAACAGTTTTCCAGGCTGAGAGCCCATCGCTATCGCCCCCAAAGCGGTCAATGGCACGAGGAGGAGATTCGCTACGACACCCGCAATCGAATCGTCAACCGCCGAGGAGATAGCAGCCTCCTACCACAGACATTCTTCGAGCGAAGTGTCCTGCGACACAAAAAAGAACTGTTTTACGCCGACTACCGCAGTCAATACCGGATGGCCAACGGGGTGGTGCCCCAAAAAGGCGTCACCTCGTGTCTGGTCTCCACCGACAACGGGCGCTCTTTTCAGTGGCGAGCAACCATTGCTGGAGATCCTGCCGGAAATGACCTGAAAGGAGAGCCGTGCCTCGCCGTCACGGCAGACGATCAACTTGTTTGCGTTTTGAGGCAGACTGACCAAGTGCAAAAACCCATGCAGATCGCGTGGAGCTCCGACAACGGGTATACTTGGACACCCGCCAAAGACCTTTTCGAATTCGGCGTTTTTCCCTGCCTGAGCCTAGTGGGAAGCAAGACCCTCGTGCTTAGCTACGGTCGGCCTGGCGTCTGGCTCAGCCTTGCCGCCGATGGGCGCGGAAAGACCTGGTCGGATCCTGTGCCCATTATCGAAGGCAACCCGGATTCGGTATCGGATGCTTCGTGCGGCTATACCAGCCAGCTCGTACTGGACGACGATTCCCTGCTGCTTGCCTATAGCGACTTCAACTACCCCCATCCGAATGGCGGCGAGTGCAAAGCCATCATTGTTCGTCGAATACAAGTAATCCGCCATAAGAGCTAGGTTCCTCACTACATAAAAAAGATCGGCCCGAGTATCGAACCGACTCGCGTATAGATCGAACATAAACAGATTGAACTCATTTTTAGTATCGAACGAAGCCGTAGAAGCGCTACGGTCACCAAGGACTAGCTATCACTCATCTCGTACAATGAAAAAACTGACATTTCTTTTCGTCGCGTTTATATCGACCTTGGCAACTGGCCAGGGCCAAAACCTGGATTGGGAAGACTACGATCCACCGTCCACGCTCGTAGTGCCCGAGAACCCGGTCAACCGAGCGAAGTTCCCTTTTATCGATGTTCACAGTCACCAGTATCGCATGGGGCCCTCCGATCTTGCAGATCGCATTGTAGAAATGGATGCCATGAATATGGGAATCATGGTAAACCTCAGCGGGCGCGGCGGCTCGCAACTAAAAGCAATGGCCAGCAATGTGGCGAAAACCTACCCCAACCGATTCGCCATTTTCACCAATCTCAATTTCAATGGGGTCGATGAATCGGCATGGGCGAAGAATGCGGTCGATCAACTTGAAGAAGATGTCCGTAATGGAGCTAAGGGACTGAAAGTCTACAAAAGTCTTGGGCTTTCAAATACAGACGCAAACGGAAATCGAGTCGCCGTCGACGATCCGCGGCTCGACCCCGTTTGGGCAAAGTGCGGGGAGCTAGGGATTCCTGTCATCATCCACTCTGCGGATCCTAAGCCATTCTGGGAGCCACACGACAATCAGAACGAGCGCTGGCTAGAACTGAAGACACACCCACGCAGGAAACGAACAGACACGGATCCGGCACCCTGGGAGCAGATCATCGCAGAGCAGCACAACGTATTCAGAAATCACCCGCAGACAAACTTTATCGCGGCACATATGAGCTGGATGGCCAATGACCTGGGCCGACTGAGCAAAGTTCTCGATGAGATCCCCAACATGCATGTCGGCATAGGTGCCATCATCGCCGAACTCGGACGTCAGCCACGCATGGCCAACTGGTTTTTCAATAAGCACCAAGACCGCGTCCTGTTTGGGAAGGACTCCTACAAGACTGAAGAATTCCCCACTTACTTTCGTGTCCTCGAATCTTCTGACGAGTACTTCCCCTACTACAAACGCTACCATGCCTTTTGGCGAATGTACGGACTTGATCTCCCCGACGATATTCTAAAGAAGCTATAC
>JAUHWE010000217.1 GCA_030424825.1 Verrucomicrobiia bacterium | reverse complement strand
TCTTGCAGATCGATTCTGAAAAGCGGGGTTTGATTTGAGTAACGAAGTATTGAAAGTGGCGGAGAAGTCCTCCCTCCTATCGATTGCCTACGTACAATGACAGACCATTTTCAGCTGATCAAAACTGACAAGCACTCTTCCGCACGAAGAGGCCGCCTAAAAACGCTGCATGGCGAAATCGAAACTCCGATATTCATGCCAGTTGGGACTCAGGGGACCGTAAAGGGGCTGACTCCGATTCAGTTACACGAGATCGAGGCCCAGATCATTCTTGGCAACACGTACCACCTGAATCTTAGACCCGGCTCAGAGTTGATACGGGAGTTTGGTGGGTTGCATGCGTTTATGGGATGGGATGGGCCGATTTTGACTGATAGTGGAGGGTTTCAGGCGTTTAGTTTGGCGAAGTTAAGCCAGATCAGCGAGGCGGGAATCGCCTTCCAGTCTCACTTGGATGGGGCAAAAGTTTTTCTCGGACCTAAGGAAGTCATGACGATCCAATCGAACCTAGGATCGGATATCGCCATGGTAATCGATGAGTGTCCTCCGTTCCCGTGTGAAAAACAGGATTGCGCCAAGGCTATTGAGCGGACGTCTCGATGGGCCTTAAAATGTCGCGACGTTGCGGACAGCATCGGATTTCTCGACGCTGGACACCATGTTTTCGCGATTGCTCAAGGATCGACGTTTGAGGATCTGCGGCGCCAATCGGCAGAAGAGCTTTCTGCTATGGAATTCTCCGGCTATGCAATCGGAGGTGTGAGTGTGGGGGAGCCCGAACCGGAGATGCTCCATCAGGTGGGAGTGACGATACCCTTCCTGCCTGCCAACAAGCCTCGATACACAATGGGACTGGGAACGCCTTCTCAGATGTTAAAAATGATTGGGCTGGGAGTGGATATGTTCGACTGCGTACTGCCCTCCCGAGTTGCCCGGAACGGGGCTTTTTTCACGCCGTTCGGAATGAAAAACATTCGCAATGCGAAATTCACCCGCGATCCCGCACCCTTGGTTGAAGGCATGGACAACTACACATGCGCAAATTTCAGCCGCGCCTACCTGCGGCATCTGACGGTTGCGAAGGAGATTCTCAGTTGCACCTTGTTGACGATCCACAATCTGCATTTCTATCTGGATCTGATGAAGCAAGCCAGAGAGCGAATTGAAAGCGGGGATTTTAGTTCCTGGAGTCGAGATTGGATTGCGAATTACGAGAACGGGGATAGGGACGAGGGATGAGCCAATGAAACTCGATAATTGTTTAACGGGTGGTTGACATCATTGTTCTTGGAATTCCCCAACAGTGACCGAAAGTAAACGACCAATGAGAATACTTATTACTGGCGGAGCGGGTTTTCTCGGCAGCCATCTAGCGGATAGACTGCTGAAAGACGGTCACGAAATTATCTGCATGGATAATCTCTTTACCGGATCGAAACGGAATATCAGCCATTTGATGCAGAATCCTAATTTCGAATTCATGAGGCATGACGTGACTGATCCTTTCAAATTAGAAGTGGACCAGATTTACAATTTGGCCTGCCCCGCCTCTCCGGTTCATTATCAGTACAACGCTATTAAGACGATCAAAACTTCCGTTATGGGAGCGATCAATTGCCTTGGTTTGGCGAAGCGGGTGAGAGCGCGCGTATTTCAGGCATCGACGTCAGAAGTCTATGGGGATCCCGAGGTGCACCCGCAGCCAGAGTCTTATTGGGGTAGCGTTAATCCTATTGGAATTCGTTCTTGCTATGACGAAGGCAAGCGGTGTGCGGAAACCTTGTTCTACGACTATCACCGACAAAACGGTGTCGATATTCGTATTGTTCGGATTTTCAATACTTATGGGCCGAGAATGTCTCCGGAAGACGGCCGGGTCGTTTCCAATTTCATCATGCAAGCGCTCAAAGGCGAGGGCATCACGATCTATGGCGACGGTTCTCAAACACGTTCGTTTTGCTATTACAGCGATTTGATCGATGGGTTTGTCCGTTTAATGGAGCAAGAGGAACTGGTCGGACCAGTGAATATCGGAAATCCGGGGGAATTTACTATGCTCGAACTGGCTGAAAAGGTGATCCAATTGACCGGTTCGAAGTCGAAAATCGTACACGAAGCATTGCCAGCTGATGATCCGAAGCAGCGTCAACCAAACATCGAGCTTGCCAGGGCCAAATTGGGATGGGAGCCCAAGGTTCCATTAGACGAGGGTCTAGTCGAAACGATCGACTATTTTAGATCTCATTTGAGTAGCTAGGTAGTTGCGTCAAAATTTGCATTGGAGATTGGGGTAAGAGGCTTTGCTGCTTTGGAACGATGAATAAAGATAATTTTTTTGAGGCCTCGCCCTCCAACCAAAACGCCATCGATCTATTTGAAGGCCAGTGGTTTTCAATTATGCCGGATGAGCTCAATGTTGACTCAAAAGGGGTCGGAAAACTTCACGACGACGGCAGAATTCATTGGGCTTCCTCAATGCTTGGGGGATTTGTAGGAAAGACCGTCCTTGAGTTGGGACCCCTGGAAGCTTGCCACACCGCTATGCTTGAAAACGCAGGAGCGAGTTCGATTATAGGTGTGGAAGCCAATTCAGAAGCATTCCTAAGATGCTTGGTGGTAAAAGAACTGCTCGACCTAAAGAGGGCTCGCTTCAAATTGGGGAATTTCGTCGGATTTTTGCGGGAAGAGGAAGAGATCTTCGATGTGGGCATCGCCTGCGGGGTTCTATACCACATGAAAAACCCTGTCGAGCTCATCGAGTTGTTAGGGAGAAGGGTGAAATCCTTGTTTGTTTGGACTCACTATTTTGATGCTCAGTTAATCGAGGAGAACGAGATTGTCCAAAGAAAGTTTTCCGGGAGTTGGGTCGCTAGCCATTCAGGATTTGAGCATCGACTTCATGCCTACGGTTATGGTGATGCCTTGGATTGGAAAGGGTTTTGCGGCGGTGGGAGCGAATCGTGCAACTGGATGGAGAAGGAGGAGATGGTCAAGGCATTCAGCCATTTTGGCTTTGACTTGCTAGGAGAGAATCCAGAGGTCGATCATATTCATGGTCCAGCTGTGTGGTTGGCATTTAAAAACCGTAATCTGTAGGCTTTTATTGGCCAGAGAACGTATTCGAGGTAATCTGGCGTACTGGGATGCTGGCAGAAACAAGAACCTTTTCATTGCAAGCTGGTCTTCTATTCGCTACCCGACAGGGTTTTATACAAACGAGCCATAATGTTATCATCAATTTTTAAGAAATTCGCCGGTCGCGCCAATAAAAAGTGGCTCAAGTCCTGCCAGCCAATCGTTGAGAAAATCAATGAGATTGAACAGGGCTATCAAGCCCTAAGCGAAGAGGAGCTAAAGAGCCACACGAGCCAGTTTCGCGAGCGCATCAAGAAGGGCGAAACGCTAGATGATTTGCTCCCAGAGGCATTTGCCACTGTTAAGAACGCTGCTCGACGGCTTGTAGGAACTAAGAGTCTCGTCATGGGACAGGAAATTCCTTGGGAAATGGTGCACTATGATGTGCAGCTCATTGGTGGAATGGCTCTCCATCAGGGGCGTATCGCGGAAATGGCTACTGGTGAGGGCAAGACGCTTGTCTCAACTCTCCCGCTTTATCTCAATGCGCTTTCTTCCCGAAATGTGCAGTTGGTCACGGTTAACGAGTACCTCGCCCAGCGAGATGCGGAATGGATGGGGCATGTTCTGAAATATCTAGGACTTACGATTGGCTGCATAAAGAACCAGATGCCTCCCGATCAGAAACGCGAAATGTATGGTTGTGACATAACCTACGGTACCGCGTCTGAATTTGGTTTTGATTACCTCAGGGACAATGGCATGGCCCACAGCAAGGAAGAGCAAGTTCAACGCGACCACTTTTTTGTGATCATTGATGAAGTTGACTCTATCTTGATTGATGAGGCCAGAACGCCGCTCATCATCTCTGGACCAGCTCCCATTCAGCGGGAGCAGCCTTATACGAAAATGAAGGCGGGTATTCATCGATTGGTGACAAAGCAAGTGGCATTGTGCAATCAGCTTGCGAATGCCGCAAAGGCGGAACTAGCCAAAGATGAGGAAACCGTTGCGAAAGAGTCCCAGGCCTTTCAGGAGGAAAGCGCCCGGATCGCGAAGGAAAACAAAGCGCTCGCTGCAAAAGGAGAGCCCCTTCTGCCTTTGCCCGAAGCTCCTGACCCGTTTGCGGATTTGTTGTTGGTTAAATTGGGTGCGCCCAAGAATAAAACCTTTATGAGGCTGATGGAAAATGGGGAGTATCGACGGGAATTCGACCGTTTCGATACTGAGATGCATGGAGATCTGAATAAGGATCGAATGTATCACCTCAAAGAAAGGCTCTTCTATGTGATTGATGAAAAGCAGCGGCAAGCGGACTTGACCGAAAACGGGCGTAAAGAGCTTCGTCCAGATGACCCGGATGCGTTCATGTTGCCAGATCTGGCGACTCGATTCAGCGAGTTGGACAAAGATACATCGTTGTCGCAAGAAGAGAAAGACGCTATAAAGCTGGCAGAGCAGGAGAAGCTGGAGGTAGTGGGGGAGGACATACATGCTATCAGCCAGTTGCTCAGGGCTTATTCACTATACGAAAAGGATGTCGAATACGTCGTTCAGGACGGAAAAGTCGTCATCGTGGATGAGAATACCGGCCGTATCATGCCGGGGCGGCGATGGGGCGATGGGCTGCATCAGGCCGTTGAGGCGAAGGAAAACGTAACGATCGAGCGAGAGTCGCGGACGTATGCAACCATAACCGTGCAAAACTATTTCCGCATGTACGATAAGCTTGCGGGTATGACCGGTACCGCTGAAACGGAGGCGACTGAATTTCACGACATCTACTCGTTAAATGTAGCGATCATTCCCACGAACGAACCCTGTATTCGAATTGACGATAATGATGTGATTTTCAAATCGCGGCGTGAAAAATACAATGCTGCGATAGACGATATTGAAGTCGCGCACAAGAAAGGGCAACCGGTGCTTGTGGGTACTGTTTCTGTCGAAGCGTCTGAACTTTTGGGTCGGATGTTGAGAAGAAGGAATATTCCGCACAACGTACTTAATGCCAAATACCATCAGCAGGAAGCCGAGATCGTTGCTCGAGCAGGGATTAAAGGAGCCGTCACGATTGCCACCAATATGGCAGGCCGTGGAACCGACATCAAGTTGGGTGAGGGGGTCAAGGATCTCGGTGGACTATTAGTGGTAGGCACCGAACGGCACGAGTCCCGACGTATTGATCGCCAGCTCAGGGGCCGCTGTTCCCGTCAAGGTGATCCCGGGAGGTCGAAGTTCTTCATCTCTTTAGAGGATGACTTAATGCGCCTTTTTGCGAATTCGGGTCCCATGGCCAAAATTCTGCAAAATTCGATGGAAGAGGGAGACCCTCTAGAACACCCTCTCTTGAATCGCTCGATTGAAACGGCCCAGAAAAAAGTTGAGCAACAGAACTATTCCATTCGTAAGCGGCTGCTTCAATATGATGATGTTCTCAACAAACAGCGTGAAATCATTTATGGCATACGCAATGAGGCGTTGCAGGGAGAGGTTCCGAGCAAAACGATTTTCGAGTTAGTGGAGGAGGAACTTGCGGAGCGCTTGGAAAAAGAGTCAAGTGGATCAGACGGCGACTACAGTGGTTTTGTGACCTGGGCGAATTCGCATTTTCCCATTGGGCTGCGGGATGAGGATCTTAAAGGATTGAGCTCGGAGCCGGCCATAGATCTGGTTTTAGGTAAAATAAAGGAAGCCTATCGGATCAAGAAAACGGCGGAGAATGAGGAGGCGTTGCTGCATCTAGAGCGTTTCATCTTACTCAACTCGATCGACGGGCGCTGGCAGGAGCATCTTACCGAGATGGAAGAGCTTCGAAGAAGCGTCTCTCTAAGGAGCTATGGCCAGAAAGATCCACTGAGCGAATACAAAAACGAGGCCTACACTTATTTTGAAGAGCTGATCGGGATGATCCGTACCCAGCTTTGCTCGAGACTTTTCCGGACTGCGACCAATCTCGTTGCGATTGAAAACGTCAAAACGATGCTTGCTCGTCAGGCAGTAGCGCGAGGTCCGGCAGACGAAGTGCCAGCGGGCCCGATGGGACAGTCTGGCGGCCAGAAAGAGATCTCGTTGCCCAAAGTGGCTGTGAAAAGAACCGTGCCTAAAGTCGGTCGAAACGAGCCCTGTCCGTGCGGAAGTGGAAAAAAATACAAGCAGTGCTGCGGACGCTAGGCATTTCTTTGACGTTTTTATGCGAGAAATACTCACAATTGGCTGGGCGAGTATAAGGTAGCTCGCTGAATGGGAGATGCCTTTCTTGGAGCTGAGTCTGCGAATGGACGGTTTTTGCGGATTTATCCATAAATCAAATGGAAAAAACGAAACTACGGGCTTGATTCGACCGTATATAACATGATTGAATCGTGCTAGCCCTAGTCCCTTGAAAATATCCATGAAGAATACTTGTAAGATAAAAAGGCTTATAGCGATTGTTGCCTCCCTTGCTACTGCAGGAACGGTCGTCAAAGCTCAGGAGGTTTATTCGCAAATTGTGGGAGCCATTTCTATCAATTTGCCGGCGGAAAGTGATGTGATTGTATCCTTTCCGTTTAAGCAGTCCGCTGAGTTTAGAGGCGTGTTGGAATCGGCCTCAGGCACCGGTGATCTGGTCGTGAATGTCGCGGCTGATTCTTTGACAAGCGCAGCCTTCGATGCGCAGTCAGGAGCTCCCACTCATTATCTCGTGATTGAGTCAGGCGTTCAAAAGGGGATTCATTTGGACATTGTTTCGAACTCAGCTTCGCAAATTACCCTCGATGGTGGAAGTGCTACAGGTCTCCAAAATGGGGATCAGATAGCGGTTTATCCGCATTGGACTTTGAGCTCGGCGTTTCCGCTCGGTGTTGCGAATGAGGATGAGGACGAGCCGGGACTGAGAAAAATCGAAGTCATCGTACCCGAAGCGACTTCTTCTGCGGGAAACATGATTCCAGAAGGAATTTTCTATTTTTCCAACGGAGCCTGGCGCCAAGTAGGTGCGGGGATTGATGCTGTGGCGGACAATTCGGTGCTTTATCATGGTAGAGCACTCGTTATTCGGAACAACGACGTAGAAGCGAAAAACGCCTTGTTCTTCGGCGAAGTAATCGATGCTCCGATAGCAATTCCCTTGAGCGAGTCCGATCAGTATGCCTCAGACAATTTTGTCGGTCTTAATCGGCCGCTTGCAATCGCACTCGATGGTCTAGGGCTCATCGGTGGAGGCGTTTTCGAGGAAACGACGGATCCTGATAATCCGAAAGACAAGTTGCTTGTTTATTCTTTGACCGCTACGGGGAAAAACAAAAAGCCAGCTGCTTCCTATTACTATTATAACGGTGCTTGGCGCGAAG
>JAUHWE010000216.1 GCA_030424825.1 Verrucomicrobiia bacterium | reverse complement strand
CCCATTGTAGCGGGAACTGGTGAGAGCGATTTCAGGAACGGCGGTAGGGGGATCCAAGTTTACCGGCACGGGAACGGTTTCCCTGTCATACCAATCCCAATACTTTTTAGGGGCGTTAAAAGGCGTGTGCGGCTTCCAGAAGCCGACTGCGAGGAAAAAAGGCTTCTGGTCCTTTTTAAGCTCGCGCAGAACGTCAACCGCCTTCTGGGCGACACGTCCATCGTAGTAGGCCTCGTCAGGAACGTCCCGGCATTCGATTCCGCCAGCGCCCGAAGCGAGATTCGGCGGCAGCGGCTCTTCAGCCTGAGGGCGGTCGTTTCCGTGGGTGTTGTAGTGCAGAAACTCGGGCACGCTCCACGAAACGCGGTCACCCTTCCAGTCATCCTGCCGCCAGTTGTGGAAAATCTTTCCCACGCACTGGGCGTGATAGCCATTGCGCATGAACGCCTGAGGCAGCGTTACCACATCCGGTCGGTTTTGCCGGAAGTGCGTGTACAGATCCCAGACTTTTAAGGTGTCCGGGCGCAAGCCGGTCATGACTGACGCCCGTGACGGGTTGCAAACGGTCTGTTGGCAATAGGCTCGTTCGAAAAGGGTCCCTTGCTTGGCGAGTCGATCGATATTGGGCGTAATGACGTGGTTGTTACCGTAGCAACCCAGCTCCACCCGAAGATCGTCGACCGCGATGAAAAGGACGTTGGGTCGGGCGAGAACTCTGGCGGTCGTGCCGAGACATCCCGTAACCAATAGAAGAAAGAGGAGAGCCTTACTCAACGACATGAGATTCGAGTATGGGGAGTTATCGCATCTTCTCATATCACTCTTTCAGGGGGGCGTAATCACTGTGGATTTAAGAGAGTGTCTAATAAAGCAAAATATGCGTCGTTTTCGCCCAGATGGGTCTGGGCAAGGCGTGCACGTTGCGGGGTATCCATGGAAAGGCTATCCCCAATGTGCTCAACGCAGACCAGGCCCATCTGAGCAGAAAATCCCTTCGGGCAACGTCCTTTTTAGCTCCTGGCTGTGTTACAGCCGAGGGCCAAGGCCGTTCGGCTGAGCTCAGGCCGAAGCCCTGCGGGCATTGGCACCTCGCCTGTGCCTTGCCAGAAGCTAAAAATGCCTGTTGCGACGCACATTCTGATTTATTAGAAACTCTTTCAGTACTAACATAAGCGTATCTACTTAGTTCAAGCTTGATTATCACCGAATGCTGGGATGTTGTAGGAAAGTGTTATATTAACTGGTTAGCACAAGAAATGGAATACTTCGCTTACGGCTCAAATCTTTGCGTGCCCCGTCTTGTCAAGAGAGGCGCAGACCCTTCTAACCCTCGAATTGCACGCCTTGCAGACCACGAACTGCGTTTCAACAAGCGTAGCGTCGACTCAACTAAAGCGAATATAGTCGCTTCAGTGGGTTCCGAGGTATGGGGCGTGGTGTTCACTATCTCCGATAATCGCCTTTCTGGACTCAGAGACGCCGAGGGATGCCCGGATCACTACTATGAACAGACAGTGAATCTAACTATCGAAGGAACAGAACAACAGGCTGTAGCTTATATAGCATGTTTAGGCAAGATCACTGATTCGGGAAGCCCGTTCTCTTGGTATCTGAATCATATCGTTCGCGGAGCGAAGAAATTCGACTTCCCCGAGAACTACATCGCCAATCTGGAGGGTGTGAACTCTATCTCTGACGCCAACACAAAGCGTGACAAAGAGGAGAGAGCATTCTGGATCTGAGAAACATCGAGTGGTAAAAAGGCGTCGCTACCAACAGGCTGTACTCCGCGAGTCGAGATGATCTCTACAACTACAACCCTCAACCCACAGTCGAATTGGTGCCGCCGATAGTCATTGCCAATCCATTGAAGTTGGGCAAAGTATAAATGGCAATAACAGAAATAGGTACGCTATCTTTCAATACAAAGAAGTCCGCAAAAGCGTACTTTCGCAATATACGCGATTCTTATCAGGACGATGAACAATTGAATAGTAGAGATACTGAGCATCTCCACATGCTCATTGTGCACCACCCTGAGTCAGACCAGAAAATTGGATGCGGGATATCACATTTCACCGTAACAACAGAAACAGTCTTTCGCAAAACCCGACACTTTGTTTTACACCGCAATGATGGAACCTCTACAGATTTTAGCTTCATATCCTGCATTGATGGCAGAAGTCTGAGAGGTGACAAACTTGAGGCATTAAGACGTCAGGTCGAAGAGCAAATCATTCGATTCAGAGATGAACTGTTTTCTAGAGGAAAGGTTTATTGTCCGTACCTTCGGGTAGAGTTGTCTCTGAATTCATGCCACATTGACCATGCACCGCCAAACACGTTCATGAAGATTGTTGAGGATTGGTTAGAATCCGAAGGAATCGATCTACTCGATATTCAAATCACTCCGCCTAAAGACTATCAACACGTTACCCATATGACAGATTTACAGCAAAAAGAAGGTTGGTCTTCGTATCACCTAGCGAATGCTAATCTAAGAATTCTCAGTCCAATCGCCAATCTATCACACGCTAAACTAGAAAAATGAATAGGCCCAACAAAACGACGCAGAAAATTCGACCGCTGTGCGGCTCTCTTGTCTGATCTCGACGTTCTGAGATTTAAAGACGCATGACAAAAGCCGTTATTCCGAAGCACACCATCGAACACTCTGAGCTGGCGAAAATTCCCTTCATAGACGCGGAGAATATCGGAGGGCGTGCCCTGACGACTTTGTCATTTTATTATGAACACAAATGGCACCTTTGGATTCCCACTCCCGACGGATTACAGTTCATACTCGGTCAGCCAGTGGAAGGTGATTACTTTGCGAAGTCGCCCGAGAATGAAAACGATGTCTATTTAGAGTTTTTGAACTTCATGGCGCAGAGAGCGTGTTGGCTCGATGCGTTAAAGCCAATCAGTGGGATTCAATCTGACATTCACAATCTAGCTGCATCCCTTGCGAAAATTGAGCTGTTTCATAAGGTGTCTTCGACAAAAGGTACAGAAGTAGCACGGTTTGTAAGTACAGAAATCGAATACATATTCGGAGTTTGCCGAAGCTTATTCGACCTATTGCAGGAAACAATTGGGAGTATATGGGAACGAATCAAAGTTGTTGATACCACGATCACAAAAAAGAATCTACCTTCGTCATTCCGGAGGATGGTTATAAACCATCGAGAGCGAATGACTATTGAGCAAATTGAAGAACGGTGGTGCATTCCTCGGCACCTTGCCGAGTACTATTATCGACAAGGAGAGTTTTTCGAGATCCTGCGTTCTTACCGCGATCGAATTTCTCATCATGGTCACGACCTAAAGTTCCTCTACGTGACGGAGAAGGGATTTGCTGTGAGTGCTTACGCGGATCCATTTTCACTTTTCGACGTTTGGAATGAAGAGCACATGCAAACCAATAGCTTAGCTTCCCTCAGACCTGTCCTAGCCCACATCATCACTGAAACGCTGAGAGCATGTGAAGAGTTCACACGTGTGATTCAGAGAATTGTCGAGTTCCCTCCACCGATTGCACCCGAGTTCAAGCTCTATCTTCGTGGTCACCACACTAGACAATTGTTGACGATGAGCCAAGTATTGGAGGACTGCTCATGGTGGGAAAGTCAGATGGGAGCGGCAACCGACCCAAATGCAGAGCAAGCCAGCGATAGCAAGCCCGATCTCGGCCCGAGTCGGTTGACTCTCTTGGATTGGATCCGTAAACTGTTTCCATGAGATCGCCGTCCGGATCGGTCTGCCATTCCTCGGAAGTTCGCATAAAAGCCCAAGCAAGAACCATCTTATGCACAAAACCAATATCTCTGAAACTCTTGCCAGCTTGAAAGAACACTGGTCGCAACGAATTGTGGCAGAAGCCAATGGCCAATTGTTCAAAGTGGCAAAAGGGATCGGCTCCACCAACTGGCATAAGCACGACGATCAGGACGAGCTGTTTTTGATCCAAAAAGGGTCACTTCGTATCGAACTCAGAGACGGCGTGATTAGCATGGAAAAAGATGACATCTTCGTTGTTCCGAAGGGAGTCGACCACCGTCCAGTTGCCGATGAGGAGGTAGAATTTCTAATCGTTGGTCTTAATATTACCTCAACGAAAGAAGGAGGGAAACCAAATTGATTAAATCAATAGCAAACAAGAAGACGTGCTCAGTTTCTCTATGCCGCACCGACCGAATCCAAATAAACACTTCGTTTTGAGTAGCCTCGACGTTGTGAAAAGTGAAAGAGTTTGATGCCCGTTCTAAATCATGGGATGTGATAGTAAGTTATAATAGGAATGAAAATTAAAATACCATTAGTAGCAACCATGGCATTGATAGGTGTTATTAGAGGAGTTTACGCTCATGACCCTGTTGATACGGATTGGTTGAAATTCGGGGATCCGGTAAGTTTGTCACCATCGAAGGGGATTCGAATTGGGTTCGAGGCGTTTCATGGGTTTAACTATCGCGTCCAACATTCGACGGATCAGATAAACTGGGAGGACGCAAATGCCCACGACTTTCAAAATTACGATTTTGGATCCACGCCAATAAATATTCGAATGCCGCTTCAAGAGGGGGAAGGGGATTACCTTGAGTATCTGTCGGGAGAAAGAGGGAAGCCTATGGAACTTTTTATAGGACTGGAACTTGATTACGAAAGAAATCCAATTGAGAGCGACTCTAAGTTTTATCGCATAAAGAAGACTATCCGCGATGATCTTGACGAAGCGCCTTTGGAGGTGGGACCTGCCCCGGAGATACGGATAACCGACGCTTTACAGTTATCGTTCGTTACGGAATATGGATACGCCTATCGCATCGAGCATTCGACCGATCAAGTGAATTGGGAGGCGCTTCACAGTAAGAATCGAATCCAGAAATTGCACTTTTTTTCCGATTCGGAACGGGATGGAATTATCTACGGGTACGGGCAAAGGCAGGAAGTATTCGTTGAGAGCGCATCGGACACGGAATTTTGGATAGCGAAGGCTAGAGAGATTCAATTCTACCGAGTGCAGAGAATTGCTCGGCCTACAGTGCTAGCTAGTTTCCCCGAAACGGGCAGCATAAACGTCGATGCAGCGTTGAATGAGATAACGGTTACGTTTTCGCATGAGATGAACACTGAAACCGGAAACACGAAAACCAGTTACGACAGAAATGAAGGGGAGCTTTTAAGGCCAACATCCATAAGTTATTGGCAGGAGGACTTCGAGAAGCCTTATTTCAGGCGGCTTTGGACGCGTCCTATCGCCCCATTGGAGCCGAACACGAAATACGCGTTGTGGTTGAACGAGGATGAAGAATTTCCGATAAGCGAAAGAGGAATCGGATTCAGGAGCATCGAGGATCATCGGTACGATTCTGGCAGATTTAATCCCGAAGAACGTCCACTTATGATTAAAGCGATGCCTTACCTCTTGGTTTTCACTACTGGACCTTAAATTTGCCAAGATAATAAAGCATCCCCGGAGCAAGCCCCGAGGTATTTTAATGTAGCGGGCGATCTCCGAGCGCCCACCCAATAGATACAGCAATGGGCGCTCGGAGATCGCCCGCTACCATTGTCAGCAACGAAGCAAGCTTCGAGGTATTTACCCGAAGGGAAATAAATCAAACCGATTGAGGCAACGGCCTGCTAAGCTTCACCTAAGCTTTAGATGACGAAATGATAGAATAGCTGAATATCCATTAGGTGAGGACACCGCAGTGCCGCGTTTTCATGATCTCCTATTGCGGCACGCCCGGAGGTCGTTGCCCTACCTAATAATAATGGATTGAAATCTAACCGATTCGACATTCCTTTAGAGAGCGTCTAATAGATCGGATATCTAACTTTTTTCTCGTAGGGCTGGCGCTTGCGCCATGCCGCGTATGGAGACAAGTCGCGGCACAGCGCAAGCGCTGGCCCTACCTTTTCGGATTTATTAGACACACTCTTAGAGATTGGGGGTTGCGCGTCGCGCCTTCACGGAATCCAGGTACTGGAAAAGCGAGGCTTTCAATTCTCGAGCGGTATCCGGTTGGGCGGCGCTCAGGTCGTTTTGCTCGGAAATATCGACGCGGAGATCGTAGAGTTCGGTTCGTTGGGCTTCATCAAAATAGAGGAGCTTGTAGTTCCCTTTTCTGATGGCGGAATGAGGACGGGTTTGGCTGACAGAGAAGTCATCGACTCCAATCGTTTCCTTGGCAGCGCCAAACTTCTTGCCTTCGGGGTGATAGTAAGGAAAGTGCCAATACAGCTCCCGATGTTCGCTAAAATCTACGCCGTGAAACAGGGGGACGAGGCTGGTTCCGTCAATCGGTAGCGACCGGTTCTCCCGACTGGCTTGCCCAATTTCGAGAAAGGTGGGAAAGAGGTCGTAGCCAATGACCGGCGTCTCGCAAACCGATCCAGCCGACACGTGACTTGGCCACCTAACGATCAGAGGTACGCGAATGCCGCCCTCGTAGAGATTCCACTTGGACCCTCTTAGCGGTTTGTTGGATACGTACTCGGGGTGACCTCCATTGTCGGAAAGAAAGACGACCAAGGTGGACTCTGACATTCCCGACTCTTCGAGGCCGTTTAGCAGCTGCCCAATGTAGTGGTCGAGAGTTTCAAGGAATGCGGCGTAGGCGATTCGCTTCTCGCGTTGAGGCGCGTTCTTTGGAATCAGGGCGTCGTATTTTTCAAGCAGCCAGCGGTAGGGCGTTTGAATGGGCGTATGTACGTAGAAATGGGAAACCACTAAAAAGAAAGGATTGTCGCGGTCCTGCTTCAAAAAGCGAATGGCTCGCTCGGTGATGCCAGCCGGATGATAGCGACCGGGTTCCGTAATCTCGTCCAGCTCGCGTTTGCTGTAGGGATGGCTTCCAAAATCTTCTTCGGCGATATCGAATCCCTGCTGTCCGGGGCCTTCGGTCGGGCTCCACCCGTTGTAAACTCCGTTGTAGTGAGGATTCAAATGCCATTTTCCGAAGTAAGCGGTTTCGTAACCCGATTCGCGAAGATGCTCGGCGATGGTCGTTTCATTCAGATCTAATGACAGGGTGAAGGGAGGAGCCTTCATGGCTTGAGGCGGCTCAATCACTTGCTCCCCTGCGCTCGATTTCACGACGAACTCCAGTCCGACGCGGGCGGTGGTTTTACCGGTCAAAATACTTGCCCTTGATGCGGAACAGATGGGGGCCGGAGCATAGGCTTGCGAAAACCGCATGCCGTCTTTTGCGAGACTGTCTATTCGCGGTGTCTCATGCAAGGGGTGCCCGTAGCTGCCCAGATCGGACCAAGCGAGATCATCGACCAGGATGAAGAGGATGTTGGGGGAAGATTTTGGAAGGCTGAAGGCTGGAGCGAGAAGGATGAAAAAGAGAGTGATACTTGTACGGGCGGCTTTGTGCCGTGATTCCGTTTTGAAAGTGCCAAGCTGGGGCTTGGCG
>JAUHWE010000215.1 GCA_030424825.1 Verrucomicrobiia bacterium | reverse complement strand
CGCATGTGACGCTGGCCTACATGACTTCGGGCAATTTGGCGGTGCCGGACAATTTGGCCAAGCAAACGCTGGCCCTTATGACTGAGTTGGAGAAAGAGATGGCCTTCAACAAAGGGGATGGCCCCAGTTTGGGGCAGTTCGCCGAAGTCATACTCAAGAGTATTGAAGAGAAGAAGGAGTCGGAGGCCGATTCGGAATCCACACGGCGGATCAAAGGGTTTGTGCGTAGAAATGAAGCCAGGGATGCCGCCCGCATTCTGAAAATCGATACGAATTCTCAGATCTTTCTCGACCTGCCCTTTTACGAGAAGGGACGCTACCGCAATTTCTCGATTAGTGATGAGGACCTAGATGCTTTGGTAAAGTTGCTGGAGAAAGAGAAGCCGCACCAAATTTACGTCAGCGGAGGTTTGGCGGATCCAGGGTCGGTGGCGGGAGTGTGCTACCGATTGTTTTGCCAGGCGATGCGACGGGTCAAGCGGATGAGCTGGGTCAAGGACTGCCGTATTTGGAGCTATCGTGGGGTGGCCCAGGAATGGCCTCTATTTGAAATCGACATGGCGGTTCCATTGAGCCCAGGGGAACTGGCTTCAAAGATTGAGGCGAGCTTTCAATACCGGTCGCAGAGAAGCCAATATCCCTTTCGAGCCGCCACGCACCGGGAGATTTGGCAGGAAACTGACGAGATTAACCGTTCGACAGCGGAGGCATACGATGCGGTTGGAATGGCCGAATACGAAGCAATTGAATCCTTCAAAGGAATCGAACTGGCTTCTTTGCTAGAGTCCTAATATTCGGGGAAATGCATAAAGTGCCGCTCTTTCATAATCAGGACGCAGACATTTGGGTGGGAGATGGCCTATCTCTGGATGAGGCCCTTGATCGGACGACTCATTTGGGAATCGGGGCCCATCAGGATGACTTGGAGTTTATGGCCTATGAAGGCATTGCGGCTTGCTATGACCGCGATGATCGCTGGTTTTCCGGAATCACCGTAACCGATGGCCGTGGGAGCTCCCGGACGGGGCCTTTTGCCCACCACAGCGACGAGGAGATTCGCAATGTCCGCAGGGACGAACAACGGACTGCAGCGGAAATAGGGCGGTATGCCGCCCAATTCCAATTGGATTATCCGAGCTCGGTTTTAAAGGGGGAAGGGCGGTCTAGTGTAACGGAAGATATCCGTGCTGTATTGGAGAAATCCCGACCGGATGTGGTCTATCTGCATCAGCCCGCAGATAAGCACGATAGCCATATAGCGGTTTTAGTGTGCAGTATTGAAGCGCTGCGCCAGGCGGCCAAATGCCATATCCCCGAACGGGTAGTCGGATGCGAAGTCTGGCGAAGTCTTGATTGGCTGGATGATTCGGAGAAAGTAGCCATGGTTTGCGATGCGTATCCCGATCTTGCGTCGAAACTGTATTCGGTTTTTGAATCCCAGATAGCGGGGGGTAAGCGTTATGATCTCGCGGTGGAAGGAAGAAGGCGAGCTAACGCGACCATGTTTGATTCTCATGGCTCGGATGTGTATCAATCGGTTGCCTGGGGAATTGACCTCAAACCGCTCGTGATCAATCCGGATCTCTCTATTGAAGCCTTTATCCTAGAAAAAATCCGGCAACTGTCTCAGGATGTTAAGGATAGGGTTCAGAAATTTACTAAATGAAAAACGAAAAAGAAAATTTGAAGGGCATCCTCGTGGGATGTGGTTTTATGGGTGGGATGCACGCTCAAATCTACAAGAGCTTGCCGAACGTAGAGCTAGTGGCCGCAGTCGACGACCGGATTGAGGCTTCTCAGGAGAAATTGGAAAAACTGGGTTGCCCAGCTCCGGTATTCGCGGAATTAAGCGAAGCTTTGGCGGCGGTCGATTGCGATTTCGTCGATGTGTGCATGCCGACGTTTTTGCATAAGAATTACGCCATCGAGGCGATCGAAGCGGGAAAGGCTCTTTTTTGCGAAAAGCCGCTCGCTTTGTCGGTGGAAGAAGCGGATGCGATTATAAGTGCGGCGAAGGCGAATGGGACGTATGCCCAGGTAGGTCATTGCCTTCGCTTCTGGCCAGAGTATATGCGCTTTATGGAGTATCATAAAAGCGGTGACGGAGGGAAATTGTTGAGCCTGAGTCTAGCTAGGCGGGCAGGTCGCCCGGGGTACGGAATTGAGAATTGGCTGAACGACGAATCGAAGTCAGGAGGTGCGGCGTTGGATCTACACATTCACGATACGGATTTTGTATTGGCTCTGTTGGGACAACCGAATTCGGTCAAGAGTAGCGTGACGCGTGACTTTAGTGGTCCGGTTCACGTGTTTAGTTTGATGGAGTATGACTCTTTAACCGTATGTTCGGAAGGCGGTTGGAACTATCCAAAGAACTGGGGATTCCAGATGGCGTTTCATGCGGTCTATGAGAATGCCGTTCTCGATTTCGATTCCGCTAACGGCAAAGGTCTGACGATTTGCCAGGGCGAGGAAGCTCCAACTCCGTTGGATGTGGTTCAAACCGATGCGGGTGAATCCCAAAGTGGCGAGGGCAATGTCTCGGACTTGGGGGGCTATCTGAACGAATTGAAGTATTTCGTGAATTGCCTCAGCCAAGGAATTCCACCGGCAATTGCTACCTTGGAGGACGCTCGTGAATCATTGGCCCTAACGCTTAAGGAAATTGAAATTGGGGAGGGGAAACGGTGATTTCCGTATGGCTGCAGCTTTCGCATTACTGCAAAGGGCGAAAAAGAAATTCATAGGCGGCGTAGCGCAAGCGCTAGCCCTACGATTCAATTAGGAAACTGATCCATCAGAATATTTTATGAAAAAATCGATTAGCATTTGGTCCTTTTACGGTGACTGGACATTGAAAGAAAAAATGAAGCTGGCAAAGGATGCCGGATTTGAAGGCATTGAGCTCGATGTGAGCGGGGATGGCCCCATTACCTTGGACAGTGACGAGGACGCGATTGCCGCGATTGGTTCGCTCGCAGCGGATTCTGGCCTAACCTTGAGCGGATTAGCCACGGGAATGTATTGGGAATTCAATCCTGCTAGTGAAAATGCGGAAACGCGTAATCGAGCGAAAGCGGTGTTGGAGAAGCAAATTCGCGTAGCGTCTCAATTGGGGATCGATGCGGTTTTGGTCGTTCCGGGTTCGGTGGGAGCCGATTTTATTCCGGGCTGTGAAGAATTGCCTTACGACAAAGTCTGGGATCGGGCGACCGATTTCGTTAGAGACGCGCTTCCCTTGGCGAGAGAAAAGGGAGTCGATATCTGTATTGAGAACGTGTGGAACAAGTTCTTGCTGAGCCCAATGGAGATGGCTCGGTTCATCGACCAGTTCGACGATGCTCGCGTGGGAAGCTATTTCGATGTGGGAAACGTGCTCGCCACGGGTTATCCGGAGCATTGGATTCCGATTCTGAAGGATCGAATCCGTCGCGTTCATGTGAAAGACTACCGTCGAGCCGTGGGTTCGGTGGACGGTTTTGTCGACTTGCTTTCGGGAGACGTCAATTGGCCCGCAGTGATTCAGTCTCTCAAAGCGATCGACTATTCGGGTTGGGTTGCGGCGGAAATGATACCGCCAGTCCCTTTTTACAAGCATGCTCCTGAGACTTTGATCGACAATACCTCTCGGGCAATGGACAGTATATTCGGTCTAGCCTGACCCTCGATTTTAGCCCCACCCCAATATGCAACTTACAAATCTGGATTGGATCATAATTGGCGTCTACTTTATCGCTGTGCTCTTGATCGGCGTTGTCGTCGCCAAGATAGCCGGGAAGAATGCCTGGAATTTCTTTCTCGGGGGGCGTGATATGCCTTGGTGGTTGCTAGGGGTTTCGATGGTGGCGACAACGTTTTCCACCGACACGCCAAACCTTGTCACCGACATCGTGCGACAGAATGGCGTTGCGGGGAATTGGGTTTGGTGGGCTTTCCTCGTTACCGGAATGGTGACGGTCTTCCTCTATGCGAAACTTTGGAGGCGTATGGATGTATTGACGGACATCGAATTCTACGAGGTTCGTTATACGGGAAAGAGCGCGGCATTTCTGCGTGGCTTTAGAGCACTGTATTTGGGGGTGTTTTTCAACATCATGATCATGGCGTCCGTCTCTCTTGCCGCTATCAAAATCGGGGGAGTGATGTTGGGCTTGAGTCCCGAGTGGTCTATTTTAGGGGCGATGGTCGTGACGGTGGTCTTCTCATCTTTGGGTGGTTTCCGAGGAGTGGTATTTACGGATTTCCTCCTATTTGTGGTAGCGATGATCGGTTCGATCGCGGCGGCATTCTTCGCTCTGGGACATGCGGATATCGGTTCGCTGAGCGCTTTGCTGGAGCATCCCAATGTGGCGGACAAGATCGGATTTTTCCCGACGGTGGAACGAGATGCGTCTGGGGCGTTAACCGATGAGAACCTGAACCTCTGGATGACGCTATTGGTGATTCCCTTGGTCGTGCAATGGTGGAGCGTCTGGTATCCCGGGGCGGAGCCGGGTGGTGGAGGTTACATTGCCCAAAGAATGCTTGCTGCGAAGAACGAACGCCAAGCGACAGGAGCGGTCCTGTTCTTCAACTTTGCTCACTATGGATTGCGCCCTTGGCCATGGATCTTGGTGGCGCTGGCTTCTTTGGTGGTCTTCCCTTCTCTGGAAAGCCTTCAAACCGCTTTTCCTGATGTTGACCCTAGTATTTTAGGCCATGACTTAGCGTATCCAGCGATGCTTACATTTCTTCCGAGTGGTTGGATGGGCCTCGTCCTTGCGTCGCTGGTTGCCGCTTATATGTCAACGATATCGACCCATTTGAATTGGGGATCTTCCTACGTTGCCAACGATTTCTACAACCGCTTTGTTAAGAAGAAAGCAAGTGGCAAGGAACTGGTGCTTGTCGGGCGAATTTCTACCGCCTTGTTGATGGTATTTGCGGGCTGGTTGGCTCTCAATTTGAAAAACGCCCTGGAAATGTTTCAGATTTTGCTGCAGGTAGGCGCGGGTACGGGGCTGATCTTTATTCTTCGTTGGTTCTGGTGGCGGATAAACGCTTTTAGCGAATTGGCGGCAATGATCGCTTCTTTCGTTATTGCTGTTGTGTTCAAGTTGGTAGACCCAGGTTGGGCGTGGTGGGTTGAGTTGATCACCGGTATTGGATTGACTACAGTTATTTGGGTCACGGTTACCTTGGTGACACCACCGAGCGAGATGAAAAACTTGCTTTTGTTCTACAAGCGAGTGCGTCCGGCCGGAAATGGCTGGAATCCTGTTCGTGAGCACTCCAAGACCTTTCTGCCAAAACCAGAATCCTTGTGGCCGCAAATCGGGCAAGCCCTTATGGGTATCGTCTCGGTCTATGGATTCCTCTTCGGGATCGGTAAGCTGATTTACGGGGAATTTGGGATAGGGCTCTTGCTCTTGCTCGTAGCAATTGGTTTGGCGGTGAAATTGATAACCTCTAAAAACGTAGGTGGTGGACCCAAGAGTATGTTTGATGTATAAAAACATGGATACAAATTAGAATCGATAAAGCATGGATACACAGAAGAATACACGTCGTAATTTCGTAAAAATCGCCGGAGCCGCAGCGACAGGTATCATGGTCGGTTGCGCTGTGGAAAAAAATGGCGGAATCCCTTCCCGCCTTTCAGGCGCTCGGTATCGGGGCGACTATGCCGCCCCGAAATTGGATACCGTACGATGCGCCTTTATTGGCGTGGGTGCTCGTGGGAGTGGGCACAACAGCCAGATTGCGGAAATCGAAGGCACGGAAGTGGTGGCTATTTGCGATTTGTATGAGGACCTCGCCAAGAAGGCTCAGGACAAGAGTGTCAAGGCAGGTGGAGGTACGCGGCACAAGAACATCAAGCTATACTACGAAAATGCGGATAGCTGGAAGCAAATGCTTCGAGAGGTGAAGCCTGACATGGTGGTCATCGCAACCCCTTGGAAACTGCACGCGCCGATGGCGATTGAAGCGATGAAAGCCGGGGCGCACGCGTTTGTTGAAGTTCCGCTGGCTCTGACGAATGAGGAGCTGTGGGATATCGTGGATACGTCAGAAACGACCGGTAAGCACTGCATGATGATGGAAAACGTTAACTACGGTCGTGAAGAGCTGATATACCTAAACATGTGTCGCCAGGGTTTGATTGGGGAGCTGCTGCATGCCGAAGCCTCCTACATTCACGAATTGAGAGGCCAGATGAAAAGCGAGCGAAGCACAGGTTCTTGGCGAACCTATCACTATGCGAGCCGCGACGGCAATCTGTATCCAACCCATGGGCTGGGACCCGTTGCCCAATACATGAACCTCGCTCGTGGAGACGATAATTTCGGGAGACTGGTTTCGTATTCAACCCCTGGCAGGGGCCGTGAGCTTTATGCTAAAGAAAGATTTCCCGCGGATCACAAGTGGAATAAGATCGACTTCAAAGGTGGCGACATGAACACGTCGATTATCAAAACGAATTTGGGGCGAACGGTAATGGTGCAATGGGATGAAACCAGTCCCCGGCCTTACTCCCGTCATAATCTGATTCAAGGCACCAAGGGGACCCTGGCGGGTTTCCCGAATCGCGTGGCCTTGGAGGGAGGAGTCGAAGGGGCGACGGAAAACCATCACAAGTGGGCGGAGGGAGAGCAGCTAGAAGCGCTTTTCGCAAAGTATGAGCATCCGCTGTACAAGCGTCTAGGTGAACTCGCCAAGAAGATGGGGGGCCACGGGGGGATGGATTTCATTATGCGCTATCGCATGATTGAGTGTCTGCGGCTCGGGCAGCCATTGGATCAGAACGTTTATGAAGGAGCCTTTTGGAGTGCGGTATCTCCACTCAGCGAGAAATCGGTTGCGGAAGACGGAGCGCCGCAAGTCTTTCCTGATTTCACGAGAGGTGAATGGAAGAATACGAAGCCCTTGGGGATTGTTTCGTAGAATTAAGTAGTTCACTCGCTTTAGCGTGAGCAATGAAATGACAAATTGCTCACGCTAAAGCGAGTGAGCTACAGATTGCTTCTCATGAAAATTCTAGCTAAGATTTTAATTGTAACTACGTTCGCGATACCATTTCTCGTGGCGGAGAAGCCGAACATCGTCTATATTCTCGCGGATGACCTGGGCTACAATGAACTTGGTTGTTACGGACAGGAAAAAATCGAAACGCCCAATATAGATGCCTTGGCGGCCAGTGGTATCCGGTTTACGCAACACTACTCAGGATCTCCCGTTTGCGCTCCCTCACGCTGCATGCTGCTAACAGGGAAGCATTCGGGCCATGCCCATATCCGTGGAAACGATGAATGGGGGGAGCGAGGGGATACCTGGAACTTCGCCTTGGCAGTGGAGGATCCTAACCTCGAGGGGCAACGTCCCTTGCCCGTCGGTACTAAGACCATTGGGACTCAACTTCAGGCGGTCGGATACAAAACTGCTATTGTTGGAAAAT
>JAUHWE010000214.1 GCA_030424825.1 Verrucomicrobiia bacterium | reverse complement strand
AATTCGCTGGGCCTCCGTCCCAAAGAACGCCTGTCTCACTTGCCGCGCCAAGTTACTAGCGGTAATCCCTAGATACTCCGCTTGAGGCTTAAGCAAGAGCTCAAACTCCGATTTGGCACTCTCGAACGAATCAGTGACTTCGCTCAGCCCTTCGTATTCCTTGAGTTTGTCTTGGAGCTGCAATGACGCCATTTTCAAGTCGTCGAAGCTTGGACTTGTTAGCCTCAGGTAGACACCAGAACCACCCCCTCGCAAAAACCCAAGCGAAAGTTGTTCCGCGTCGGGAATAGTCCCGATAGCCGCCCTTAAGTCGGCGGTCGCTTCCGAGCTCCCATAATTCAGGCCGTGTTCTTCGTATGGAGCAAGCTCGATCACCACTTCCCCGAGCTCAGCAACGCCAACGGATCGCGTCCCATAACTTCGATACATTGGCTGGCCACCTGCGGTCGCGAAAATGTTGCGGATCATTTCCTGCCCGTATTTTTCGTTAATCTCCTTCTTATACTGAAGCGCGATTTTCTCCATCCGACGAATGTGCTCGTTGGTAGTTTCGAACGGCGTACCCGAAGGCATTGTCAAGCGAATCGTGACTTGATCGCTTGGGATGCGGGGATAAAAGCTGGACTGTATCCTATTCGTTTCCACCAGGCTCCAGACAATCGCCAATACACCGACAAATAGGGAAAAAGTGACGTACTTGTGCCTCAGGCAGACCTCCAGTACGGGCTTATAGACCAAATTAATTCCCTTCTCCAGACCGTCCGCAACGATTCGCTGAATACGCAAAATAAAATTCAACCGCTTTCGCCCAGATGCTCCCGTACCGATATTGGAACAGTGCTTTAAGTGCGAAGGAAGAATCAGTTTCGACTCGATCAGCGAAAACAGAAGAACCGGAATCACTACATAGGAAATCTGTTTCAGATTATTCCCCATAAAGCCAGTCATGGCCTGCAGGGGATAGAATGCCACAATAGTGGTCAGAACTCCAAAAACAACAGGTGTCGCCACTTCTTGAGTACCTTTGATCGATGCATCCAAGGGGGATTCGCCATCCTGCATCCTACGGAACACATTCTCTCCGGTCACAATCGCATCGTCTACCACAATTCCAAGCACTAGGATAAACGCGAACAAGGTACTCAGGTTGAGCGAAACATCCCACAAATAAAGCATTATAAAAGACCCGGAAAAGGCGACGGGAATACCTAGGCTCACCCAAAAAGCCAGACTCGGTCGTAGGAACAACGACAATACAATCAGTACAAGTACAAATCCAAAAATAGCGCTTCCTGAAAGCGTCTTCAAGCGCTCTTTGACTCTTTCGGAATCATCGCTCCAGTAACTCAGCTCAACCCCTTCAGGCAATGTCGCTTGCCGCTCCTTGAGGTAATTCTTCACCTCATCCGCAAGCACGATTAAATTCTGATCCCCTGACCGATAGACATCAAGGACAACACAGCGCTTGCCATTGTAGTTGGAGATCAAAGGTGTTTCATCGAAACCGTCGTTTACCTTGGCAATATCCGACAATGTCAATCGTGTGCCATCATCTCTCGAATACACCACGATCTTAGAAAAGTCATCGTAATTGTAGGCCTGGTTGGTAGTGCGGAGCAAAATATCGCCGGCTTCCGTTCGCACGCTTCCGGCCGATAAGTTTATGGACGAGTTACGTACCGCAGAAACAATCTGGTCAAAAGTCAGACCGTGCTGCTTCAAGGTGTCTTCGGAAATCTCGATCCCGATTTCATAAGGGCGGGCCACTTTCATCGACACCATTGTAATATTCGGCAAACCGGTAAGATCGTCTCTCACATTTTCACCCAATCTCATTAAGTCGCGTTCCGCCAGGTTGCCGGAAATCACAACAGCGATCAGTCTTTCGGTAAACGTGTCCAGGCTCACTCGAGGTCGTTCCGCCTCGACTGGAAACGTGTTGATCGAGTCCACTCGATCCTTCACCTGATCGAGAACTTCGCCCATATCGTAGCCATCTTCAATTTCCAGTGTCACGCGTCCGGATCCCTCGGCAGACCGGCTTTCCATCTCCTTAATACCGGCCACGTCGAAAACCGCCTCTTCGATCCTCATGACAATCGACTCTTCCACTTCTGCGGGGGTCGACCCACGATAAGTGACGCTGATTTCTATCTCTCGCTGCAGATAGTCGGGCCACTCCCGAAGAACCACTTTTTTGACGCCCATATATCCACCCGTAAGCAGAATCGCGAACATTAAAATATTCGCGGCAACACCGTTTCTGGTAAACCACTCGATCATCTTTTCCATGGCCGTCCTCCTATCGAATCACATCTTTTTCCGTTTGCATCTTCGACTTGTCATCGCTGGCAACATTAATGCCGTTCTCCGAAACTACCGCCACCCTCATACCCTCAGAAGGGAAACTCAACGGAGTGAGGCAAACACGGTCCCCCTCTTTCAGGCCTGAACGGATAATCAGATTTTCCGAGTCGCTCCACTCGACCTCGATTGACTTTCGATGAAGCACGCCCTCCTCATCGATAACCACAACGTATTCATTTTTCCGATAAAGTTTCCGTGGAAGGATAATGACATCCTCTAGGACCTTTCCTTCAATTCGAGCCTGGACAAACGAACCCACTTTAAGCGGGGGACGCCCATCCTCGCGTTTCCCATAGGGGTCGTCGACCTGAGCGACAAAGAAAAGCTGTCGCGACTGGACATCAAAGGCTCCTTCAGCTCGAACCAGTCGGCCTTCCCACTCAATTTCTGATTTGCCGATTGTCGTGGTCAGAAAGACAGACGGAAGGTCAGATGTCCCGGATGCTTCATCCCGATAGCTTTCCGGAATATCGATATACCCCAGCTCTAGCTCGCTCAGCGGCAATCGGATTTCCGCGTAATCCACCGCATAGATTTCAGCAAGCGCGCTACCCGCATTCACGAACTGTCCGATATCCACATTCTTGGATAGAATCCTCCCGGCGTACGGAGCGGTAATTCGAGTTCTCTCGAGGTTTAGCAGGGCGTTTTCCAAACGAGCTTCCGCTGATAAAGCGTTCGCGCGTGCCTGTTCCAGTTGCGGCTCTCGACTCACAAGCTCAGGGGGCTCCACTCCAGGGTGAAGCCGCTCCCAGTCCGCCCGCGCCTGTTCCGCGCTAGCCACTTCCTCCGCAAGCGCCAGTTTTGCCCGAGCCAGTTCTGCTCGTGAAGTCACTACCGCCGTTTCATAATCCCTGGGATCAATCCGGAGCAAGACTTCTCCCTCTTCAAAAAACCCACCGGCTCTAAACGAGGGCGAAATGGATATGACCCTACCTCTTGCCTCTGAAATAAGAGAACTCTCTGTTCGCGCTTTGACGGTTCCCTGGGAGTAAAGCCACACTTGGTAGTCCTCAGGCTCCAGCCGAAATACACCTACCTGCGGCAGAGTTTCCTTGCGCGGAAATTTCCGCGGCTCTGGTTCTGACCAAAATATCCAGTAGCATATGCCCGCTGATATTGCGAGTACTCCAATCGGAGGTAATATACGAAGAAAACTCATGATTTAAAGGCGGTTCGGCGGTGTGAATGTATATATTCCGCATCCCATCTGTCAATGGGACCTTTTTGCCGCGTTTTAGTCTAGAATTCCTCGATTCACATAGTCGAGTCACAGCGCTCATTGACAAAAGCCGGGTACTGTCCGAGAAAGGCTTGTCTCCTACCCTGAATCGGCCATGAGCAATCTAGTTCCCAGCAACAACGACTATTCGGAAAACTACAGCGAGAAAGGCCTTTGGGAAAAGATTTCCAAATTCGCCAAAGAGGCTGGAAGAGACGTCATCGAAAAAGCGCTCGTTCTCTATTTTGCCGCTTCCGATCCCGACACCCCTAAGAAGTCAAAAGCGATTATCTTTTCCGCCCTTGGGTACTTCATACTTCCGCTAGATGCGATTCCGGACATCACACCTATACTCGGATTTACCGACGACCTCGGAGCCATTGCCCTAGCCCTGGCCACCGTGGCGGCCCACATAAAACCCGAGCATCGCGAAAAGGCTAAGCAGAAAATCGTCCAGTGGTTTGGGGGGGATTGAAACCGCCCCTCACGACCACTCCATCGTCACGGGACAGTGGTCCGAACCCAGCACCTCCGGAAGGATCTCCGCTGCCTTAAGCCGGGGACGCAGTATTTGTGAGATGATGAAATAGTCGATACGCCACCCCACGTTACGGGCCCGCGAGTTGGCGCGGAAGCTCCACCAGGAGTAATGTCCGTTCCCTTGCTTGAACTCCCGGAAGGTGTCGATGAAACCAGATTCGACAATCGTGTCAAAGTCGGCTCGCTCTTCGTCGGAAAACCCCGCATTCTTACGGTTGGTCTTCGGATTGGCGAGGTCGTCTTCGGTATGAGCGACATTCAGATCTCCACAAAACACAACCGGTTTAGACTCTTCTAGCAGCTTCATCCGAGCGAGAAAGGCTTCGTTCCACTCCCTCCGGTACGGCAGCCGCTTGAGCTCATTCTGTGCATTCGGGGTGTACACATTGGTCAGGTAGAAATCGTCGTACTCAAGGGTGACCACACGTCCCTCACTGTCGTGAGCCTCCACTCCCAGGCCATAGGCTACGGACAAAGGTTGATGAGGGGTGATGATTGCCGTTCCCGAGTAGCCCTTCTTTTCCGCCTCATTCGCAAAGACATGCAATCCACTGCTCCAACCGATATTCTCGACGATCTCACGGGTCGCTTTCGTTTCCTGTAGGCAAATAAAGTCCGCCCCGCAGGACTCGAAAAAGGACATCGCCCCCTTTTTGACCGCAGCCCGAACACCATTCACATTCCATGAAATAAACTTCATTCAGCTGGTGATAGGTCCCATCAAGGAGCAAGCAAACGTTTAGTTGCTCAAAGCCTCCTTAAAACATGACGCACTGTGTCCTCGACATGGGCTCGCCCCCTCCTAGAGTCGCGCCCTGTTTTGATGATTCCCACCCAAACCATTCCCTTGGGAAACCGAATTCCCAACAAGCTGCATGCCGTATCCGTTAGTCTTCCAACTATGGCGGATGTAATCGGCTATGAAGAACGAGACCCTTCGATTCTCGCTCAGATGAACTGCGGCTATCCTAGGTTCGTTAAACACGAATGTCTGCGGCAAATCGAAAGTTTCTGGCAGGAATTCTTCGATAGACCCGGAGATCCAATCTGGTTAACCGCATCAGAAGAAATAGCTCACCAATTAGAGTCGCGGCTGAACTGCTCCGATTCAAAATTCCTCAAACACCGAGGAGTATCCGGAGTCAGGATACCCAATGACGAATCCCTGAATCGCGAAGCCAAGCACTTCCTTCAGCATATCGGGGGCTACCTTTGCTCAAGAAAGGCGGAAGACTACCTTCATGCCAATGAGCTTCAGAAAAACGTCCAGCCAGAATCCCTTTTCGAAGGAGATGCCGACGCGAAGATCACCCGAGTCCTGCAACCGCTCCTCGGGGGCCCACGTTCTAAAGGCCTTCTACTCGCAAACTCGGGCATGAACGCCATCTACGCGACCTTCCAGGCGGTCAACCGAATTCAAGCCCCCAAAGGCAGACATTCGTGGGTCCGACTCGGCTGGCTTTACGCGGATACGATGCACATCCTCGACAAGCTTTCGTCTGAAGGCAGTTCCAACAGAGACCTTCACGACGTTTTCGACCTCGACGAGCTAGAATCCCTCCTAGCTGCCAATCCGGAATCTTTCGCCGGAATAATAACTGAAACGCCGACCAATCCTTTAATTCAATCGATGGACATCGAACGTATTCGAGAATTGGCCACAAAATACGGCGTCTATCTCGTATTGGACCCCACCGTTCTTTCCCCAGCAAACGTCGACGTTTCCCCATACGCAGATATCATCGTAAACAGCCTCACCAAATACGCTGCCAACGAGGGAGACGTCATTATGGGAGTCGTATCCGTTTTGGACCACTGTCCCGAGCAGGAAGCCATTTGCGAAAGCATCGCGACGTTTGCCGACTTTCCCTACCAGAGAAACCGGCAGCGTCTCGCCCAGCAAATCGACGGTTACCTTCCTCTTATCGAGACGGTTAACCAGTCTACGTTGCAAGTCGTCGAATACCTCGATAGCCACCCAAAAATCGCGAGTGTTCACTGGGCCAATGAACCCAAATCCCAATCGAACTTCCAGAAAATCGCCCGCACTGAATATTCAGTGGGCGGTATGCTTTCATTCGATCTGGCAATGGACCTTTCTCGTTTCTACGATCGACTCCCTATTAGCAAAGGGCCCAGTTTTGGCATGAAACACTCTCTAGCGTGTCCCTTCATGTACCTCGCTCACTACGAACTCGTATCCACGAAAAAAGGTCGCCTCCAGCTGGAACAAGCAGGAATCAATGCAGAGTTGATTCGGTTCAGCGTCGGGGCGGAACCGGTTGAAGAAATCATTCAAGCGCTGGATTTTGCCCTCGCCTAAATGGGCTTCCCCTGGGTGGATCGCGTGGTTGGGAGACTGAGAGAAGCAGAGGGCTCCCTTCCTCACAAGTCATAGCGACCTGAAAAATATTGAGTTGTAAATAGGCAGTGCTTCGCTACACCCAGCCAGCATGTCCCGAAATGGCAGACCCGACACCGGAGAGATCCACTACGATCTACCATCGCCGTATGTACCCCACCCCTGCGGATTGCTCCACCTTCCACGATTTATTGCCAAAGCTAAACGACACGTAAACGGCAAACTCGGCAAATCCTACCAGAGAAATTACAAGAAGGGCTTCGACCGCTTTCTCTGTCTACATCTCGGAATTGACCCCGACGCGGTAGAGGAAATCGTCAGGAATAGCGCCAGCGATGAGGAAATCGACCAACGGCTTAGGGAGATTTTCCCCACTGACCTACGCATCGAGAAATGGAACCGAGAACTGGTGCAAAAGGGAATGAGCGAAATGGGCCGCGAGGCTCTTGAAAGCGCGAAGCGAAAAATGGGCATTGAAGACCGCACGGATTTGATCAGCTTCGCGGACATGATCGAATTTGACGAAGAGCGAATTCAATGATTGTCTCGAAACATTCCGATACCGGCCTTTCATGAGCGACCCGTCGAACCGAGAATCCATCATCTCCACCCATAACTCAGCCCAGCTAAGAGGATGCCATGAGATATCGTTTTCCTCCAATAATCCAGACTGTCCTGACCTACCATTAATCGTCGCCTACACGCTTCCAAGCGGAGCCATCAAAACCACCCGGGGCTTTGCCACGGGCGACGGCTCCATGAAAGCGAGGTGCTACGTCAATGAAGAAGGCGTTTGGTCCTGGGAAGCGAAGAACTTAGAGGGGCGCTGTCTCGAAACAGGCACCTTCCACGCGAGCCCATCCAATCTTCCGGGCAAGCTAAAGATTTGAAAGAAGGACCCTAGGCAGCTGCAATACGACAACGGGAAGTGGTATTTAAATCTTTGCGACA
>JAUHWE010000213.1 GCA_030424825.1 Verrucomicrobiia bacterium | reverse complement strand
GTTGCCTTCGGCTAGTACTTTTTCATAACTTACTTTCATTGTTGAATTTAACTTACAGGCTCCATGTACAGTGGACTTTAACCACATCAGTCGACGCCCATGCTGGGCGTACCAAGTCGTGTGAGACAATTCGCGACATTGCCGCGTCTTGTACAAGTGGATGCTTTTTTATGAGTGTCGCTCATCGTATCACCTCGGCGTTGTAAGAAATATGATCGGACAAGGCAGAGTGATTATTTCGATTCTATCAGCCGTGTTACTGATATTGCTTGCTGGTTGTTCCAGTGTGCCAATTGACAAGACCGTACGATTCGAAGTCGAAGGAAAGTGGGGATGGGCTCACAACGAGAAACGATGCGTAGAACACTGGCATAGGATTACGGAAATAGATGAAGGAAAACTGCTGAAATTCGAGAATCCAGAGCCAATAGAGCGGCACAATAAAGAAGTGACCCAATCATATACTTACGTGATTTTATCGAGATTGGAAAATGGATACCATTTGAGAATGAACGGTGAAACGAGAAAGAATGACCAAGGTGAACTAGTAACCTGGTATCTCTTGTTTGATGATCGAAATACTTATCGGTGGCGACGTTCAGATTGGTCAGATCACTCAAGGACTAAGCCCATTGTGAGGTGTAACCAATGACGCATAACCGTGCGTTTCGCGTACGGAGGTAAGCTCCACTGAGTGAATGTGGCATTATTCGAAGGGCTTAGGTGGCTTGGAAAAAAATCCTAGACTACAACCGACTTTGCCCCTAGGCTAGTATCGGGTAAGATAATTCTTACAGAAGAAAGGAAAGCCATATGAAAAGCGTTACTCTACTAGAAGAGCCTGGGATCTTGAAGGTTTCGTACGAGGCGGAGGAGAGTCTTCAAGTCCATGAATGGTTTGATTACAACCCAGAGAATCGTGATCCACTCATCCTGAAAATGCTGGAGCGAATCTACGAACTCCTACTTGAGTATCCAGTTGAGAAAATACTGGTCAATTCTGAAAACGTGAGAGGCGCCTTCTCACCCGAAGTGACTACCTTTATCCAAGAAGTCCAGTTTCCACGGATCGCGGCAGACACTCAAGTTAGATTTGTTGCTACTGTGAAATCCTCCCATTTTATGAATCGAATCGGAACCGATGTGTGGAGAGCGCAGCTAAAGAGACACGCTGCGCTTGTCACACATGACGTTAAATCTGAGGCTGAAGCCAGAAAATGGCTCCAACTTGTAACCACGCTGGCATGCCAAGGCGATTAGCACGGAACCGTTGGTAAAAGATAATGTAGAAATGAAGCCGGAAGATTATGATTTTCCTCTGGCAGGAGTCGACTCAACCACCGTGAACTACAATAAAGTTGATGTCGAAAGGGTGAACGAAAAGGAATGATCCTGCAACGAAATCTGAATCGAACTATTCGACTCAAGTAATACGTACCGCTGCCCGGTCCTCTTGCTTGTTCCAGGCAATAAGCAAAATGGATGAGCGCTGGCCAATTTGGTTTCGAATTTTCAGCTATTACCCGTGCCGCTAGAGGATCGATGCTTGGTGGCAAGGTCTCATTCCATACTTTTGTAGTAGAATTACAACGACCATTGCTGCGATGTCATTTTCTCGGAGAGGGTCCAGGGTTTGGCTGCCATTCCCTTGTCCATGACGCATGGGTCGAGGGGCACTCACCGTTGGGACCGACCGTCTCGGCTCTTTTGGGAGGGCCGTAGAGTTTTTCGAGTGTCAATTTCTGTTCCGTGGTGCACATCACTTCGGGCCAGGAGCCCTTCTCGGCGGATTGGGCGATAATACGAGAAAGTACGGACCAGAGGATCTTATTGAGGGTGCTGGCGGTGTCGTTGGGATTCGGGAAACTAGAAAACTGTTGACGAAGGGGGAAATAGGCGCCTTTTTACGCGTCTTTCTCTGAAAACACATGGCAATCGAAGTTAAAATCCGCAAAGGCGAGCCCGTAGAACGTGCGCTGCGTCGACTTAAGAAGAAGCTCGACCGTGAAGGCGTCATTAAAGACGTACGCGGCAACCGCTATTTTGAAAAGCCTTCGGCGACGAAACGCCGTCAGACCAAGGTCGCGAAGTTTAACGACATGCTTCGCCACAAGTGGGACAACTAGGCTGTTAAGGCTTAAGGAGTAAGGAGTAAGGCTAAATTTGCCGCTTCTTGCGATTCGAACTTCCTCTTAAATTGAGGAAGTTTTTTTGTGCCTAGGAGAAGAGTCGCTCAGGCATTTTGCCTGTTTCGATAATTTGTAACAGGCGAGATGCCTGCGCGACAATTAAGGTTAAGAGTAGCTCACTCGCTTTAGCGTGAGTATTTTTGAGGATGATTGGTTGGGCTCACGCTAAAGCGAGTGAGTTACTTGATCTGCCGTTGTGAGATTGCGCTTTCAATTATGTGGCTGCCTATGTTTCGGTTTTATGCATCAGCTCGGTGATCCATTTGCGATGGGGGCCAGAGAAGGTGAGAGAGGCGATAGAATCCGGATGGGCCCAGAGAAAGTGATCGGGCAGGTCGCCGCGGAAGGCCTGGTCCGCGGAAATTTTGTGGAAACGTTCGGTGATGCGGTACTTGGTGATGGAGCGTTTGCGCTCGATGAGGGGGCTCGTCTCAGGGGTTTTAAGATTGAGCGCTTCGAGTGAGGGTATCTCGTGGAGTCCTTGCATGCGGCTAGCGGTTTGCGGGATCCGGTAAAGGAGAACTCCTTTGGGACCGACGATCCAAGCACGCTCAACGGTTTGTTTCACGGCCTTTGTTTTGTTGAAACGAGGGATTGTGGTTTCGGTGCCCTCGGCTCTGGCCTGGCAGAGAGACTGGACTGGACAGAGGAGGCACTGGGGCTTTTGCTTTTGGCAGAGGGTGGCCCCGAGCTCCATCATCGCTTGGTTGTGGTCTCCCGGGCGAGCGTGATTAAGAAGCGCGGTGGCGAGCGACTGGTAGGTCTTGGCAGCGTCGGTGGTAGTCTTGTATTCGGAGCGGTCCCCAACCAGGCGCGATAGAATCCGGACTACGTTGCCATCGACCACGGCGCTGGGATCGGAAAAGGCGATGCTGCAAACAGCGGCAGCGGCGTAGGGTCCGATGCCGGGGAGGGCGAGCCAGCTTTTGGCGTCGGTTGGAACGGAGTCGAGTTCCGCAACGATCTTGGCCAGTTTGTGGAGGTTCCGAGCTCGCGAGTAGTAGCCGAGTCCCTCCCATTGCTTCACGACGGCCTCTTCGCTGGCGGATGCCAGCGCTTTGAAATCGGGGAAGACATGGAGCCAATTGTCGAAGTAGGGCAAAACGGTTTTCACCTGAGTTTGCTGGAGCATGAACTCGGAAACCACCGTCTTGTAGAGGCTCGGTTGGGAACGCCAGGGCAGGTCGCGAGCGTTTTGGTCGTACCAGTTGATCAGTTGGGCCTGAAAGTCTGCGGCGTTGGCTACGAGGGAGGCGTTGTTCATGCGGATGTCAATCGGCTGGGAAAAGGGAGTTTTCGAGGAAAATCGACCAACGGAGGATGGCTCTTTATTTTGGTTGATTGGAAGGACGGGGAAGCTAGCGTTTGAGGCACCTTGGCTAAACGCAAAAAGAAAATCGATAATCCCGAAGAGCCGAAAAAGAAGACGCTCTACACGAAAAAGCTCTCCGGCGAGCAAATGGAAAAACTGGAAGGCGTTTGCGCGATGAAAAACTGGGAGGCGTATGAGGTGGACTATGCCCGGTTCGCTTTCAAGGGGGAGAAGGTGAACGTGGTCGCCTACAATAGTGGGAAGCTAGTGGTGCAGGGCAAGGAGATGGAGGATTTTGTCATCAACATCCTCGAGCCGGAAGTGCTCGGAGAGGCCCGGTACGGATATGACGAGATTTATCATCCGGAGTGGTTTGAACTTCACGCGGGTATGGATGAGAGCGGGAAGGGGGACTTGTTCGGACCGGTCATTACCGCTTGTGTCATCGCGGATAAGCCCCAAATCGACGTATGGGTGAAAGAGGGAATCCGGGATTCCAAGAAAATCACGGATGGCCGTATCCTCAAATTGGATAAGATCATTCGGGAGACCAAAGGCATCGCCGTCGAAACCTGTTTTTGCGGAATGCGGAAGTACAACGAGCTGATGAGCAAGCCCCGTGCGAATCTCAACCTGCTCCTTGCCTGGCAGCATGCGAAAAGCCTGACGGCCGCCCTCAAGAAAAAGCGGGCTCCATGGGGGATGCTGGACCAGTTCAGCAAGCAGGATCTGGTGGGCCGGTATTTTAAGGACTCGAAATTTGATCTGCGCATGCAGACCAAGGCGGAAGAGGATCCGGTGGTCGCGGCAGCTTCTGTCGTCGCTCGCGCGGAGTATGTTCGCTACATGGGTTCGCTTTCCAAGCGATTTGGGGAGAACTTGATCAAGGGAGCCAGTGGGGAAACGAAAAAGCAGGCGACCCAGATTCTGGAGCGGTTTGGCCCGGACTCTTTTTGCGAATTCGCCAAGCTCCATTTTCGCACGGCCTATGAAGTCGTATCCAATGCGGGAATGTTGGACAAGTTGCCATTAAAGCCTCCGGCGGCGAAAAAGGAATGGCGAAAGTAGGCTTGGGTTCGGTGAGTACAGTATCTTGGAGTAAGAATTATTTGGGTCGCCGCGTCGCTCGGCGAAAGGAACGATGAAGTCGAAGCGGCTGAGAGCATTCGATCGAGCTCGAATGAAAGGGCTGTCAGGTTTGATTGGAATCGATGAAGCAGGTCGGGGCGCGCTTGCGGGACCGGTAGTGGCGGCTGCGGTTGCAGCCCGTAAGGATTTTTACGATACGGAATGGTGCAGACGTAACGCGTCTCGCATTAATGATTCCAAGCTGCTGAGCAAGGAGGAACGGGAAGCTCTCTATGAAAAGCTACGCTGGCTAGAGCGAAGCCAGCGCATTTGGATTGGCGTAGGCTGGGGTACGGTGGAGGAAATCGAGGATCTCAACATTCTCGGAGCCACGCAAATGGCGATGCGTCGGGCCGTTGAGCAAGTTTTTTCGAGTGCCCAAATCTCTCCCCATGAGCCCGACCCGCTTTTTGAGGCGAATAGCGTTGCCGAGACAAACGGAAGCACGCTGGCGCACTGGCAGATATTCGTGGATGGTAAGCCCATGAAAAAGCTGGGCTATCCGCATCGGGCATTTGTGCAAGGGGACTCGAGATCCCTCTGCATCGCCATGGCCTCAATCATTGCGAAGGTGGCAAGGGACCGGACCATGCTGGCATTGGATTGTGAATACCCTCACTACGATTTCGGATCCAGCAAAGGCTACGCAACCCCCTTGCATCGAGAGGCAATTAAAAGCCTTGGTCCCACACCCATTCACCGTCCGCTCTTTCTGCGCAAGATCCTCGAAGACAACCCGGATGACGACCAAAGCGAATTCGGATTCGGATAAAGACCCGCCTCCCATTGGATTTGCTTTTTCTATAAGGCCAAAAAACTTTAGAACCTTCTAAAGTTTTTTGGCCTTATAAAATGAATGGGGAGCTTGGGTTTGGGCAGTAAAAAGCCCTCGAGCGGTTAGGCTGAGGGCAGGTGGAAAATGAGTTTAGGAAGCGGGAGCTAGTTCTTTTCTTCCTTTTCTTGCTTCAGTTTCTTCTGGTGAGCGAGCGTCACTTTGTACATCTGGAGGCAGAGCCAGAAGGTAGCGGCTGCGGGTAGGGCGGTAAAGCCGGCCCAGAAGAGTACGGTCGCTGGTTCGTAGCTCATTACGTGTGGGCGAAACCAGATGGTGAAGAGAAACCATACGATGACGGTAAGCCCAGCATCAATGACCGTAGATTTGGCAGTTACTTTGTATCCGCTATCAAGTTTTGACATAACGATGCGGTTTCTAGGCGTTTGTCAGCCTCTGTCGAACCAATTTTCTAGGAAAACCGCCAAGTTGTTTCTGCCGTTCGCATCTATTTTACGCAATTGGGCCGAAATGGGGTGTTTCACGCATGAAGTTTGCGGAGATCCGTGTGAAATTCGGTATGCATCACGGATTGTTTTTAACCGCCGCGTTTGATAAACTTTGGGCACAGTCGAGATCGCAAGAAAACGACAAACAAATTTCAGGCAAAGCGAGAAAAACACAATTTGACTTTAGTTCCAAAACTGAGTCGTTGCTTGGCCCGGCGGATGTGGGACCGCCGGGTCTTTCTCGTTTCTGGACCCGAGCAGGAGACGAAACGAAGTTCGCGATCCTGAAAAAGAAAGCGGATTTCCGAGCCAAACATTAGGCTACCAGCGATTCCCCTGAAGGCCTCATCAGGGAAACTAATAAACGTCTAAAAAAGCGGTTTTAGGTGCCGTTTTTTGCTCGTTGAGGGTTGACCTTCGGCGAGGTTTTCTTAGCTTGATGAGTATAAGATTTTAAGACGCGGTGCCTGGCTCTACTCGAAAGACTATCCAGGGGATGATAGCGTCAAAGGGCGGCGAAACGGCCGCCCTTATCTTTTGTAAAAATGGTTGGAGCATTCCAATCGTACTCGCTTGTCATGCTAATTGGTTGCGGGTGCGTTATGTGATTTGGAGAGGAAGATGGGGCCGGGCCGTTCTTTGCCGAAGTCCAGGAACGGTGCACGTCGCTTCCGATGATAAGCGCTGCGGAGGGTCTCTAAAATTTTGGAGACGTTTTCCGAAATTGACCGGTGGCCAATTAGCTAGTGAGCGCTTGAGTGGCGAGATGGTAACCCCTTAGGCCTAGGCCGGCGATCACACCTTTTGAGACGGCACCCGTGTGGGAATGGTGACGGAAGCGCTCGCGTGCGTGAATGTTGCTAATGTGAACTTCGATCGTTGGGATCTGGGAACCGCTAATCGCATCGCGTAGGGCGATGCTAGTGTGCGAATAGGCGCCGGGATTGAATACGATCCCGTCGCACCCGTTTTCAGCCAGGGCGGAAATCTTGTCTACCAAATCACCTTCGTGGTTGGACTGGAAGAATTCGAAGTCGATATCAGAAAACTGCTCCCTTAGTCCGGCGGCCAAGTCGTCAAGCGTGCTTGTGCCATAGATTTCGGGATCCCGTTTTCCAAGGCGATCGAGATTAGGACCATTCAGGACGGCGATGCGTTTCATAGGCTTACTAGTTAGCGAGTTGCTCACAAATTGCACGAAATTTCACAGGAGACGGATCGAGAGGACGCAAAACCTTACGCGACTCTATAAGGGACACTCGGTTTTCACGAACTGGTAGGGCAAGTCGAATTTCGCAGCGGCTTCCTGGGCGAGCGAATCCAGCCAAAAGGTTTCCGTCGCGTAGTGGCCGCAGGCGTAAAGGTTGAGCCCCTCTTCTTGGGCGATGGTGAAAAAGTGCTGTTTGAGCTCGCCGGTGATCAGCGTGTCGGCTCCGGTCGCTTTGACCTGGTCGACCACACTGTTTCCGCTTCCGGTCACGATACAGATCTTCTCTGGATTGGCGGAGCCGTATTCGATAGACGCGATTCGGTCTCCAAAAGCGCTCTGGA
>JAUHWE010000212.1 GCA_030424825.1 Verrucomicrobiia bacterium | reverse complement strand
TCATCGGCCCCAAGATGGCAAGTGTCATGCGGTCTCTTATTCTCAACCCTGACTCCAGCTCTAGCGAAATCCCCCTATCCGACCGGGAGAAGCAAATTCTCCAACTCGTTGCCGAGAGTTATTCAACAAAGGAAATTGCAGCCCGTCTCAATATCTCCGTGCGTACCGTGGACAACCACCGCACGAATATAATGAGAAAGCTCAATCTCCATGACGTCGCGGCGCTCACGCGGTATGCGATCAAAAATGATCTCATCTCGCTGGCTTAGCGGCAACCTATTCCACACATTTCACAGACTACTTTAACTATCTTCCGCCTGAAAACGCTTAGATAGATATTTTCTTAGAGTCGCGCCGCGGGAATTCCTGCGACGCGACTTCGAGCTGAAAGGACTCAGCTCTTCCGACAACTCATTCCATGGATGGTAAACGACCAGAAACTACTGGCGGCGCTCTGCCGGTAGGTTCGCGTTCATCGAATCGCGAACCGGCGCATTCCGTTTCCAACGGGTCTTTTGACCTAGCGGGAAACGACAGGAAAGGCATAGATAAGAGTATTCCGGATTTGGACTGGACACTTTTGGAACGCCTCACCCTGCCCGGCGAAAACGCTTCGTTGTCCCTGCATGATGGAAATGGCGCCTTCATCAAAGTCGCTGGTGGATCCAAAACGCTATGGAATCAAACGGAAGAAAAACTGGTTGGTCAGCGGTTCACTGATTTTATCGAACCAAATCCCGCGTTGATAGAATGGTTTCTGAAACTCGAGAAGGGAAACCAGGATTCCGTTTTCTCGGCTAAAATCGTTACCGCTCACAATGGTCCCATTCCTGTCTCGTTGAAGCGAATTCCCCTTTTTATCGGTTCTCAACCCAGCCAGTCACGAATCCTTTTAAAAGCCGTTTTAGATCCAGCCCAGGCGCAAATTGAGCCTTACGAATCGGCATCTTTTGACTGCGATCCACAGGGCAGATTTCTAAAAGCCAGTGACAATTGGCGAAGCGTTCTGGGTGTACCAAAACAGGATCTCAAATCGTTAAGCCTATTCGAGACGGTACAGGAGGAGGATCGCAAAGATCTCGCCGCCTATCTCGAAACCCTTCTAGTTTCCGAGGAACCACAAACGCGATCGTTTCGATTCTTACTTTCAACAGGTGATGAGAGAACTTTCCTATTAAGTGGGAAGTATTCAGAAAAGCGGTTCGAGTTCCTCGCTCAAGACATCACTCTCGACTCTGCCGATCCGAATGCGAATTTACAACGGATCTCAGCCAAACTTTCTACGACTGGTTTGGCTTGGATGGAAACTTCTCTTTCCCATTGCCGAATCATCAATGCCAATTTCGCATTTGAGCAGATGACCGGTTTTCGCAGGTCAGAGCTACCCTGTTTCACAGATCTATTTGGAGGAGACGATGATGAAAACATCGTATCTAAAGCGATTTCCTCAATCCAGAACGCGACAGAGGATGTGTTTGAGATTCAAATGTATCGCAAAGATGGCGACAAATCATGGGTTGAACTTAAAACGCATCCATTGAGAGACCAAACTGGCCAGGTCCACTACACAGCCTTTTCGATTAGAGACATTACCAAGGAGAGAGAGTCACAAAAAACAGCGATTCAACAAGAAAACCTCAGGTCATTGGGTCAAATGGCTAGTGGAATTGCCCACGACTTCAACAACCTGTTGGCCCCTATTCTTGGATTCTCCGAACTCCTCTTGAACATGCCCAACGGGGGGCGGGATGACAAAAAGCTAATTTCCTTTTTGGAAAAAATAAAGGTCGCTGCCCAAGATGGAGCTGCCGTTGTCGGCCGACTCCGAGAGTTCTACTGCAACCAAGATTCAAGCGACGAAATAAACTCCGACATTGACCTTCAAAAGCTTGCTCAACAAGTCAGGGACCTTACCCAACACCGTTGGAAAAGCCAAGCGGAAGCGAGAGGAGCCCACATTGAATTTCGGTCTACCGTCCGATCAAACCGATTCATTCACGGAAACGAACCAGAACTTAGGCAAGCGCTGTCCAACTTGGTCATCAACGCAGCCGATGCGATCGAGGGAGATGGAGTCATTTCGCTTTCCATAATTGATGATGGGGACGATATTCGTATTAGAATCAAAGATACAGGATGCGGCATGCCTGAAAAGATCCGCGCGAAATGCCTGGATCCCTTCTATTCCACAAAAGGAAAACTCGGGACCGGACTGGGATTGTCGATCGTAGCCGGGATCGTAAAACACCACAACGGTAACATCAAAATCGAATCGGTCGAAGGGACCGGCTCAACCATAAACATCCGCCTTCCCGCGATTGATGCCAACTTTGAGAAAGCGCCCCCTAAGCGCTCCAGTGTTTCTTCAAATTCACTTCGCATAATGCTGGTCGATGATGAGGCCGTACTGCTAGAAGTTCTTTCTGAACTGCTGGGTAGCGGAGGCCACAAAGTTGAGAATTTTGAAAATGGAGAGGCCGCGCTAGAAGCATTTAGAAAAGACGCCTATGATCTGGTGATAACCGATCGGGCTATGCCGAATATGAGTGGAGACCAGCTGGCCAAAGAGCTCAAGGCGATCGACCCAAGCATCCCCATTATCATGGCCACCGGTTTCGGTGACATGATGACCGAGAACGAGGAGAAAACCACGAATGTCGACCTCGTCCTAGCCAAGCCTGTGCCCTTAGACGTTTTAAATCAAAAGCTCTCTGAGCTCACTTCGAACGAGCTTAATTGAACGAGATCGGGAAGATTTCAGAACTAGAGGAAATAGCCTCTTTGCCGATCGCTAATGGGAAGACCGCATCGCTCCATTACCTTTAGCAAATCCTCCCATGCTGATCGCTTGTCACGCTTACTGTCATTACGCAGCAAATACGACGGATGATAGGTTGCCAAAACCGGCGTTTTTTCAAACTCCCTCCACTCTCCCTTCACTTCTCCCAGACTTCGGAACGAACTCGGACCCAGCAAACCTTTGGCGGCAGTCGCGCCCAAGGCGACAATCAACTTCGGCTTAACGACCTCGACCTGGGCTTTCAAATAGGGAAGGCAAAATCGAATCTCCTCTAGTGTGGGTGGACGGTTTCCGACTCGAGTGGGGAGTTGCGGACGCCAGTTCATTATATTGCCAATGTAGACGTCCTCGCGGGCAAGCCCCATGGCGTTAATCATTTTATCGAGTAGTTGACCGGCTTTCCCAACAAACGGCTCTCCTTTTTCCTCCTCGTCTGCTCCGGGCGCTTCTCCGCAAAAGAATATGTCCGCGTCCAAATTGCCCACCCCAAAGACAATCTGGTACCCCTCTCTCACGTTCTCCTGGCAGGTTGGACAATTGAGGACGATCTCACGCAATGCGTCCCAACGCTTTTGTTTGTCCCCTTTTGGCAACTGGAACCCAGGAGGCGTCCCCAGGTCTTGGCCCTTGTTTCGAGGGGCTCGACTTTCCACCTTAGGCTCTTCCTTTAGAACCCGGTCAAATTCTTCCGGTGTCGCGGAGCGGATCCGCTCCGGGATCGCCGCAACGGCGCGCTTCGCTTCTTTTTCAGAAACCACTTGAGCGATCCCTTTGGTGGCTAATTTCAGACTACGTAATGACTCATTCGATACAAAGATATGTTCGAGACCGTTTTTACGCAGCCGCTTCAGTTCATCAACAATGCTATTTATCTGGGATCTCATCTATCGCTCCTGTTGAGACAAAATTTTCTCAGTATATTTAGCGAGCAGATCGAATTCCAAGTTCACCTGATCACCCCGCTTCAAGCCGCCGAGAGCAGTCACTTGGAGCGTATGGGGAATCAGCCAAACCGTCAGCGTCCGATCTTGGATTTCCGCTACGGTCAGCGAAATCCCGTCGATGCCAATGCATCCCTTGTAGACCAAGTACTGCTCAGAATTTTCCGGAGCCTCTACCCGCAAGGCGACATCCCGCCCTCGCATCCCCAATTCAACGATCTTCCCAACGCCATCCACATGCCCTGTCAGAAAGTGCCCACCAACGCGCCCATTGAACCGCATGCTGCGCTCCAGGTTGACTTTCGAACCGAGATCCAAATTCCTTAAATTGGTAAGTCGGCGTGTTTCTTCGAGCACATCAAAGGTAAGGAGATTCTTGCTGATCTCGACTACCGAGAGACAGCATCCATTTACCGCTACACTGTCTCCCAGCTCCAGATCCTCTGCCACCAATTTTGCGCGAACTCTCAATCGCCACGCCTCCGGCTGCTCGTGAAAGCTAAGTACCTCGCCCTTTTCCTCAACCAGTCCTGTAAACATTTACGAGAATTAATCCGCATTCAAAGTCCGAGCGCAACGGATTTATTCTTTGTTTCTTACAGAACTGATACCCCAAACCACAAAGAGACAAAAAAGCCGAGTTTGAGATTAACTCAGAACTCGGCTTCGACAAAATTTTGGCGTTTTCCTACTTATGCGATGGCAGGTACCTCGTAGCCGGAACGGTAGGCACGTTTGAGATGCTTGTTGGCCTGCTTGAAGGATTTTCCACTGACGAATTTTTCGGACTTCGAGTCAAACTTCAGTTCTTTGCCCAGAGACCATAGCTCTTTAGCCTGGTCAATTTTCCATTCGTCCATCTGCGCGTCAAAACGCCCATAAGCTTCTTTGAGATTCGAATCGCTGGAAACGAATTTCTCGGTCGTCCTGCCATTTGCTTCATCCCCCTCGAGATAGGAAATGTTTCCTAGGTGAGCCAAGCTGCTTGACTTGAACGAGCTTTCCAAATGGGCCGCTACATCGCTCTCTTTCCGGCTATTGACCGCACGAATGAAGGCAGGGAAATGGTCAAAACCACCATCTCCCTTAAACGCTTTCATTTTCTTGCCGTCATTGTCGTAAATGATTCCGCCTCCGCGACCTCCGCGAAATTCTCCTCCTTCGCAGGTGACGATGACTCCCACGCGGCTGCCTTTAAAATTGGGAGCGCTATTGAGCTCAGGCTTAACCCAAAGGTTACGCACTTCGAACAAGACAGGGATATCTCCCCAGTCGAAAGCAGTAATGCCCATATTCGGCGTGTTACCTGCATCGTTCCATCCGAAGCGGCCACCGATTGACTGAACTTTTTGCGGGTGATCCGGATCGCCCAAAACCCAACGAATCAGATCGAGCTCGTGAGGGCCTTGGTTCCCGAGATCCCCATTGCCCGTGTTGAAATCCCAATGCCAATCGTAGTGAAGCTCAGGGCGGTAAAGGGGCTGATCCTCTGCCGGTCCCAACCAAGTATCGTAGTCGACAGTTTTTGGCGGAACGAGGGGAGAATCGATTTTTCCGATACTCGCGCGATTGCGGTAGCAAAGCCCCCGAACCATTTTGATCTCGCCAATATTTCCCGCATGAATCCAAGGAAAGGCTTCTTTTAGTCCAATATCCGAACGGTTTTGGAAACCTGCCTGGACAATTTTGCCGTATTTTTTGGCCGCGTTGATCATTTGACGCCCTTCCCAAACGCTGTGGCATACGGGCTTCTCTACGTAAACGTCCTTACCCGCTTCGCAACCCCAGATCGTTTGCAGCGCATGCCAATGATTCGGCGTGGTCAGCACAACCGCATCGATGTCCTTGCGTTCGAGCAACTTACGGTAATCTGTTTCCTGACTGACCGTGACTCCATACTCCTCATCAACCGCAGCCGCCCGTTTCGAGAGCTCAGCGGTGTCCACGTCACAAAGCGCGACGAGTCGAGCCCCGTCGGTGCGAAATACATCCTTGATCAAGCTCTTGCCTCGACCTCTGACTCCGACAACGGCTACTCGAACATCACCATTCGCCGCCTTGGCCCAAGAGGGCGTGATGGCGAAAGCGCTCGCAGCCAATGCAGATGATTTAATAAACTTACGACGAGATAACATAATATAAGGGGGGTTGAGTTTCTAGTTTTCAAACATGCCTTTGAATGGGAAGCAATTGAAATTTGCGCTTTCTACCTGCAATTTCCGTGGCCGTCTGGGCACGGCAACAGGACGCTCGAACAAGGGCTACTGGCCCCGTGCCCGCCTCACTCTGGCCGGAGTGAAGCAAACTTATCAAAGCACCTTTCCTCCAGTTTCCAATCATGGCTAGCCAATCTCCGTTTGGCGATCGCAGAAGCGGTGCCACTGATCCACAATGCTCGCGATTCTTCATAGAGTTCGCTAGCGAGCAACGCATCCGTAATTTCGGGTGACCAATGAAGGTAGTCCAACGCCAGCGGAAGCATCATAGTTCCCTCTTGATCGTAGCAAACCGCCAGCCCACCCCGAATGGCAACTTTTTCGATAGGCTTCACCAGGGTATGATAATTCCCAATCGCGGAGACAATTTCCAGCATCAGCATGGCCTCCTCCCGCGTTCCCACTTCCAGTATGAGTTGAATGAGTTCCAATCTTCCGTCCACTTCGATTCCTTCCAAGGTGAGTACCAACTCCGTCTTTTCCGTCAGCGTATAGTGGTCGAGCTCGTCGAACTGGACGAGGACACTCGTATCCACACCCATCTTCTTTAAGGCGTTGGAATTCAATCTCTCTAGCTCCACCTCCGACTTGCTCCAGACCATTTCCTGAGCCTGGAGAGTGTACGAGAGCACGGAACTGGTAGGAATGGCAAATTCACCCGCGAACGAACCGACCGTGGAAGCCCAGGCAATTCTCTCCAGCTCGAATTGAAGGTAGTCGTTTGTCGTGTAGGGATCCACTTTCAATCGCCTGGACCAGTCCCGTTTAGCTTTGTCGAACCCCAAGTGTCGACGACTCAATTTTTTCGTTGTGCTCCCTACTTTCTTAGCCGCGCCGGTCACTTTCTCGCCCACCGGTTCCTTCTCCTTGCTTTCCCCTCTAAAACGATACTCTTTCGACTTCGCGGCGAGCTTCTCTGAACCTCGCTTCACCTCGAAAAACTTTCCCTGAAGATAGCGGATGATTCCACCGGGAATCCGAGTCACCGTAGTGATCGGCCGTCGAGCCACTGCCCACGACCGGACCAGCGGGTTTTTAAGGGCTTCCGAGAAGGATGTGGCAAACGCCTTCGTCTTGCTAATCTCTTCCAGCCTCTCGAGGGCTTCGATTTCATGCGCGGTCATCTCCAGCATTTTGAAGCCACGAGCATGGAAATCGCCGAAATCGCTATCCAATTCAAACTCGTATCCAAAATTCACTACATGAGCGATCGGCGCGAGTTTAAAACGGTCTCCCTCTCTCAGTTCCTCTCGCACGAGATCGTGGGCGAACACCAAAGGCGGCCCCTCGATCGGCTCAAGTTCCGCGGAATAAGAGGTCGAGGAGCAAAGTAATGCGACAGCAAAGATTGCTAGACAAGGGGGAAACATTTTATTGTAAGAAACCAACTCGGGATCATAGGTTCCCGATGGATTTTCTAAAAACAGTGTACCGAAGGAATGGCGCTTTGTGAATAGAGGGTTTCGCTCATTAGAACAAAGGTCTAGAGTCTTACCATACTAAAGCAGCCTAT
>JAUHWE010000211.1 GCA_030424825.1 Verrucomicrobiia bacterium | reverse complement strand
GAATGGAGGGGCGCTCGGAGATCGCCCGCTACCTTTATTGGGCCATGATTGAAAACAGGCTTGTTCGCAGCGCTAAGCATAGACCCCACCATTTATGTCGATCGTGGCGCCGGTGATGAATCCATCGTACTCAGCGGCGAGAAACGCAACAGTACGAGCAACGTCTTCGGCGTTTCCAGCGCGTCCGATTGGAATGGTCGCGGTCGTTTGGTCTGCGGATTCCTTTGAGGTGTGCGTGTTGTGAAATGACGTTCCAAGAATGAGCCCCGGGGCGATCGCGTTGACGCGAATTCCCTTAGGTCCCAGTTCGTTAGAGAGGGCACGGGTGAAGGTTAGTATCGCCCCTTTACTCGTGGAGTAGGCGAGCGATCCGGGGTGGCCCCCTTTGCGGCCCGCGAGGGATGCTAGGTTGACGATGCTGCTGGATTCGTTTTCAGCGAGAAAAGGTTCTGCCGCTTTGGTGACGAACATCATCGAAGTAAGATTGATGTCCATAACTTTGTGCCAAAATGTGGCGTCCATCTCGTGAAGCCATTTCCGGCCCACGAGTGATCCGGCGTTGTTGATCAAGGTATTCAGGCCTCCCAAATGTTCTGCGGCCCGCTGGACAAGATCCTTGGCCTCGTTCTCCTTGGTGAGGTCAGCGGAAAGAGCAATTGCCTTGCGGCCTTTTGCTTCAGCATAGGCGACAAGCTCAAGAGCGGTATCCGCACTGGAAAAGTAGTGGATGGCCACGTTGGCGCCAGCGTCGATTAGGTTTTTCGTAATGGCTTCGCCGATACCCTGAGCACCGGCAGTTACGAGGACGTTCTTATTTTCAAGTTTACTCATTGTTAAATTCAGAACCAATTCAGCGCTTTTGCTTTTGAAAGCGCTGTTTCAAGGGGTGGAAGGTAGGGGTGCCACTGGCGCTCCCATTCGAGGCTGACATTGCCTTTGTAGTTGGCACTGTCGATCAGCTCCAGTGTTTCAGTTAGCGGAAACTCACCCTCGCCCAGTTGCACGTAGGTGAAAGGATGTCGGGCGGAAGGTTTGGACACGCTGTCCTTTACGTGAACATTCACGATTTGCCCTTTCAACTGATTCCAGGATTCCTGAATCGGCTCTTGAGCTTTCTTCCAAGTGTGGTGGGAATCCCAAATGATGCTTATCGGTTGGTCGATCTGGCTGAAAAGTTGGCTGCGAGCGGATCCATAGACGAGGGCGTCGTGTGTTTCAAAGGCCATGTCGACAGACCAGCCGGACTGGCTGCGCAATTCCGACCACCAGCCTAGGGTTTCAAGCGCTCCATCGATACCTTGACTATCCAGTTTTTCGGTGACTTCGCCACCATCGAAGACTCTGAGCCATTTTGTTCCCAGTGCCTCGGCCCAAGGAATGAACTCCAGAAACTCCGCTCGAGTAGTTTCGTCGTTTCCAAAGAGTTTCAACGAGGTGTCGAGGAAATCAATCGAAACGCGTTGCTGACTCATGAGCGCCGCCAATTCGCAGGGAGCTCCGAATCGATCTTTGAACAAAGCCGGCAAATCTGCCGTGCCTTCAAGGGTTCTTGCTTCAATCGATTGCAATCCATACGATCTAGCCAAGGAACCGCATTCCTGGAGGGTGAGTTCTGGGCATCCCAAAGTAGAAAATGTCCATTTGAAATGGGGAAAGAGTATCGAGGCTTTGCTCATTCTATAAAGTAATAATTATAAGTGATTTTGAATGACAATTCTTTTCTGCTCTGGAATTGGTCTAAGATGCCCACCTAGGCTCTTTTCTTAAGCGTTGGCCTCACAACCTAAAAGATCAGCAATGGACAGCAGTATAAAGGTTTAGCTTGAAATGGGGCTTGGATTAATAAATATAAATATAAATTTCTTAATAATTCAACCCAAATAAGCCCATGACCCTTCTTAGATTCCCCTTGAGAATCTTCGTGCTAGTTGCTTTCTTCGCACGTAGTCTATCCTCTGCCGAGGTATTCTTCGAAACCGATTTCGAATCCGAGACCGTGGGCGCTGCCCCAACGGCGGGATCGCTCGACCTGTCCCCGGATGATCCCGAAGCGACCAAGGGTGTGACGATTGTTGATGGGGACTCGACTCCATCGAGTCCGTTCGGTGGCAAGAGCCTTTATATCTATGACTTAGGCGATTCGGGCAATGTTCGCTATGTAGCTGACATCGATGGAGGAACCAATGTTTCTTCCGTCCAGGTGGATTTCGATTTTGCCGTTGATCCGGCGATTACCGGTCCGGCTTCAGATACCGAAATTAATTTCACAGTCGGTCTAGCGGGTGTTTCCCTTACTTCGAGTTCCCGGAGAGCATTCGAGTTTAGAATTCTCCAAGATGGTGGCCTCGACATGCGTTCGGAAGGGGTCAGCACGGAGATTGGAACGTTCTCAACGGGAGATACGCACCACATGACGGTACTTTTGAACTCGGACGATGCGGAGTCTTTGGAATATGACGCGCCGGGTGTGGGGTCTGGCACGCTCGCGCCCAACACCTTCCATGTGTATCTAGATGGATCGAAACTGGGCGAGTACGATTTTTTTCTCGATCCTAGTGACGCAGAAGTGGCTTATAACACTGGGCTGCCCGACTTGGGCCGAGTCGCTTTTTACCAGGATACCGGCAACACAGGAGCCTTAATCGTAGATAATCTAAAGCTTTCGGACGTTGAAACCGGAGGCGAGGCGCCGACCCGCAATGTTTACGCAGACATCGACTTCGAAGTAGACTCAGTCGGTAATGCGCCGACGCAAGGGGATCTGGATCTGTCTCCGGATACGCCAGAAGCCACCAAGGGGGTAGCCGTAATCGATGGGACCTCTGACCCGGCGAGCCCTTTCGAAGGGCAAAGCCTCTATATCTACGACCTGGGCGATTCGGGCAATGTTCGCTATGTAGCCGATATTAACGGCGGCTCCAATGTTTCCACAGTTCAAGTGGACTTTGATTTCGCCGTTAACCCTGCCATTACTGGGCCCGCTTCAGATACGGAGATCAACTTCACGGTTGGCCTGGCGGGTGTTTCACTGACCTCCAGCTCTCGTCGTGCATTCGAATTCCGGATACTTCAGGATGGCGGTCTCGACATGCGGTCGGAAGGAGTCAGCTCCGAGATCGGAACATTCTCGACTGGGGATACGCACCATATGACCGTACTCCTTAATTCGGATGATGCGGAATCGCTTGAATACGACGCTGCAGATGTGGGCGCTGGTACATTGGCCCCGAACACCTTTCACGTCTACCTCGATGGCGAAAAGCTTGGCGAATACGACTTTTTCCTGGACCCGAGCGACGCGGATGTGGCCTACAACACGGGATTGCTTGATCTTGGTAGAGTCGCGTTTTATCAGGACACTGGGAATACTGGAGCCCTCATTATCGACAATCTAAAGATTTGGGATGTCGACACGGGTGAGGAAGAAATGGTACCTGAGGCGGACGTGTATTCAGCTTTCGACTTCGAGTATGATACAGTTGGTTCCGAGCCGAGCGGGTTTGACGACAATTCCTTCACGCAAGAGGATGGAACGGATATCGTAGTCATTGATGGCTCTAGCGACCCGGCCAGTCCGCTCACCGGCCAGAGCGTCTACATCCTGGATTCGACGATTGGCGACAATCTTAGATTGGGAGGGGACTTCAATGGAGGGGCAAATGTTGACAACCTCCACATTTCATTCGATTTTGCGCGAGGACCGGCTCAAGTAGATGGGGAGCGTATTGCATTTTCGATCACGCATGCTGGACTGAACCCCACTTCGAGTTCGCGTCGACCTTTTGAACTCCGTTTAAATGAAGACGGAAGCATCGACATGCGCTCTGGCCCAGACGCTAGTTCGCTCACGTCGACCGACGACATCGGCACTTTCGATCCTGATGCGTCGAACAGTATAGAAATGTTGTTCAACTCCGACGATGCAGAGGCTTTGGAATATGATGTCGCGGTTGGAACAGGTACCATTCCCGCCAATTCCTTTCACGTCTACATTAATGGCAACCTTGCGGGCCAATTCACACTGGCCCTCGATCCGAGCGATGATGCGGTGGATTTTGCGGCGGGGCAGCCAGACCTAGGCAGCTTTTCCTTTTATCAGGATACCGATAGTCTCGGTAGCCTCATTATCGACGATCTGATTTTCGAAAGTATCGTCAGCGTTGAGGGGGAACCGGTGGATCCTGCCATAAATATTTACTCCTCACTCGATTTTGAAAGCGACACAGTGGGGGACCAGCCGGTGGTTGAAGGGGCAGGGTTTACTCCAGGTACCAATAATACCACGAATGGGGCAGTGGTAGTTGACGGTACCTCCACTCCCGTAGTGAATCCCTTGTCGGGCCAGAGCCTTTATTTTTATGACCTCGGCACGGAATCGGGTAACAGCACTCACTTCCGGTATCCATTCAATGGAGGCGTAGACGTTTCGGAATTGAGAGTAGACTTCGATTTCCAGAGAGGCTACGCAGCCGATCCGGGTGAGGGCGATACGGGCATGCATGTTGGGGTGGGTCGAGCGACTGCGGGCGCGCTGAACAATTCGGACTTCCGGCCTTTTCGCCTTTCGCTTTTCAATGACGGATCGATGTCGCTGGACGATTTGAATGGTACCACTGCATTGGGAGACTACAGCACGGATAGTCCTAATCATGTTACGATGCTTATCAATTCCCACGATACTCAAAGTGTCGATTATGATTTACCGATATTGGGAACGGGTACCCTGTTGCCGAACTCGATCCATGTTTTCGTAAATGAAGTGAAGAAGGGCGAATTTAGTTTCCTTGTCACTCCAGACCCTGAGGAAGCCCCCCAGATTATCTTCAATCAGGAGAACAACGATCTCGGCCAAATCGCCTTCTTCCAGGATACGAACAGTGAGGGAGGAATCGCATTCGACAACATCATTATCCAAAGAGTCAATCCGATCGGTTCCGCGCCGGACGCGCCGACTGAGCTAACCGTTGATTCCGTGGCTCCGAGAAGCGCAACGATTTCCTGGACCGACAATTCCTCGAACGAAATCGGTTTTATTGTCGAGCGCCGCATTGGGCTGGAGGGAGCTTGGTCTGAGATTGCGGATGTCGATGCGGACGTAGTTGTATACGAGGATACGGGATTAGAGCCTGAAACCACTTATTATTACCGCGTTTCGGCAACCAATGGGCTCGTTTCGGATCCCACTGCCGCAGTTGAAGTGACAACGCTTGAACAACTGATTCCGTTCATAACGGGAAGCGATGCCGGTGACTTTGCGGTTTCGAATAGTGGGGTGGAAATATCAGTGTCGGTACAAGGTGTTGAACCGTTGTCCTACCAATGGTACGAAGGAGAGTCCGGAGACACCTCGAACCCGGTAACCGGTGCGAACGCTGCCACCTTCACTTCAGGCAATCTCACTGCGAGCACTTCTTTCTGGGTGCGGATTTCCAATAGTGAAGGTTCCTTGGATAGTCAGGCCTTTCCAGTTGAGGTGCATGAGCCTGTAGTCTTCAACGTATCCACGGAAAGTCAGCTAGAAACGGCGATTTCCGCAGCGTTACCGGGTGACGAAATCGTCATTGCCAATGGCGAGTATGCGGACTGGGTCATCGATTTTCGTGGTTCTGGAGTGGAAGTTGCCCCGATTACCCTTCGAGCGGAGACTTCAGGTGAAGTCATCTTCACGGGCGAATCCCGAATGGAGATCGGAGGAGAGTGGCTCGTCGTGAATGGCTTTGCTTATGTAGGGACGTATACGGGAAATGACGACGAAGTAATCCAGTTCCGGTCGAATGGTCACGCCACAGACTGTCGCCTGACCAACGTATCGATTATCGACTACATTCCTACAGAGAGAGAGAAGATGAGCTATGTCTCCATGTACGGACAGCGAAACCGGGTCGACAATTGCTACTTCACGGGGCACAATGTTCCGGGTGTGACACTAGTCGTCTGGCCTGATGGACAGCCTAATTTCCATCGCATTGACCACAACCACTTCGCTAATCGGATCGACGGAGGCGAAAATGGATGGGAGACGATTCGTATCGGAACGAGCGATATTTCGATGAGCAGTTCGATGACTACCGTGGAGTACAACCTCTTCACTCGAGTGGATGGGGAAATCGAAATCATCTCCAACAAGACAAACGACAATGTCTACCGCTACAACACGTTCAAGGAGTCGAGAGGAACCCTCACGCTGCGGCATGGCGATCGCTGTCTCGTGGAAGGCAACTACTTCCTCGGCGGTTTCTTCAGTGAAACGGGTGGGGTGCGAATAATCGGAAGAGACCATATTGTCATCAACAACTACTTTGAAGGGACGACTGCTCGCGACGGTGCTGCGATCACGGTTTATGCAGGGGTGCCTAATTCCCCTCTCAACGAGTACTTCTCAGCCGACCGAGCAATCATTGCTTTCAATACCTTCTATGATAATACTGGGCCGGCGATTGAGATTGCCGCAGGATTTGGAGATCGGGACCGCACGGTTCTGCCTACGGGAATCGTGGTCGCCAACAATGTGTTCGATGCGGGAACAAAGGACATCGGGAGCTTCGTTATCGGTGATAATGCGGCGGACCAAACCTGGGCCGGTAATGTTGTCTTCGGAAGAAATTGGGGTGTGTCGGTTACTTCCGGCTTCACGATTGCGGATCCTCTATTGAGTCTTGATGGCGTATCGGGAATCGTAAGACCCGCCGCGAATAGTCCAGTCGTCGACGCGTCTTCGGATGTGTTCGATGCAGTGGATATTGACATCGATGGGCAGGATCGCGACGCGTCACCGGATGTGGGTGCGGATGAGGTTGCCGACAGTCCCGTTGTGATGGCGGGGCCGTTAACTGCGGAGAATACCGGACCGGACTATCTGGGGCCCGAGCGTATTCTAGGAGGCGCTACATCCTTCTTGGTGAACCAGTCCCTTCGAGCCAATGTCAGTCCTGGGTCGGGAACTCTTATCGGTGGATTCGTGGTTCGAAGTGGTGAGCCCAAATCGATGTTGATTCGAGGAATCGGACCGGGTCTTGCCGACCAGGATGTGACTAATCCGATTGCAGATCCTGTCTTAACCGTCTTTAACGAAGCGGGCGAGCCGATCCTGACCAATGACGATTGGGGTTCCGATGATGCTGCGGGCATTAGCGACGCGGCGACCAACGTCGGTGCGTTTAGCTTGGTAGATGGAAGCGCAGACGCCGCTATCCTCGCCGACTTCAATCCGGGCATCTACACCGTCCATGTCGTGTCTAAAGACGGTTCTCTGGGGGAAGCCTTACTTGAAGTGTACGACGTTTCTGGCGACATGAGCCTTGCGAATCAGTCCTCGCGCTCCAAGCGGGAAGATCCGGACAAAGTATCCATCGCCGGATTCGTTATCGGAGGTGAAGCGGAGAAGACCCTACTCATTCGCGGCGTCGGACCTGGTCTTGCGATGTTTGGTTTGGATGACGCGACACCTGATGTGGCGATTGAGCTGTTCAATGAAGCAGCTG
>JAUHWE010000210.1 GCA_030424825.1 Verrucomicrobiia bacterium | reverse complement strand
ACCCAAAAAACGGAAGCGCCATCGCCTTTTCAACGCTCGGTTCCTTTTACAACATCAAGCCTGAGGAAGTCGAATCCCACGCCAGAACCCGCTTCGGCCAGGAAGCGATCAAACACCTAATCGAAGTCTCGGCTGGCCTCAGATCCCAAATCACTGGAGAGGCTGAAATATTCGGGCAAGTAAAAGATGCTTACGCCACGTGCCAACGTCTCGGCTACGCCGGCCGGCTCATCAACCGCATGGTACAAAAGGGGTTTCAAGCGGCGAAGCTGATTCGCCATTCCACTCCGATCGGCGAGGGGCAGATCAATATTTCCAACGTAGCGGTAGACCTTTCCCTTAAGATCTTCGGATCGCTCAAAGAAACCAGAGCGCTCATTATCGGAACAGGCGAAATCGGGGAGAAGACGGCCAAGGCTTTGAGAAGTCGCGGCGCCAGCCAGTTCGGAGTGGCGAGCCGTTCTTTGGATCGGGCCAATGAAATCGCGGTCCAATGGGGAGGAAGCCCTCACGCTCTTTCTCAACTGGATTCCTGTCTAAACACCTATGACATTGTCATTTCGTCAACCGACTCCGACTCCCCCTTGTTGAATGCCCGCTCGCTCGAGAAACTCATGGACGAACGGAAGAACCGGCCCCTCTTTCTCATCGATCTGGGCCTGCCTCGAAACATGGACCCTTCTTGCCAGGAGATCGAAAACGTCTATCTCTACAATCTCGACGATCTCGCCAAAATCGCGGAGGACAACCTGAGCGAACGAAGGTCGGCCATCAAGCACAGCGAAGCAATCGCTGCCGAAAAGTCCGCTTCCATATGGCGGATGCTCGAAAGTCGCGGTCTCGTCAATTTCCAATAATCCGGCTTCCTTCGCTGAGGAAGATGCCCTTCATGTTCATCTCGAGGGACTGGCGATTCGGCGAATTCTTGAGAGCATCGCCCTTGCTGATCTTCCCCTCCTTGACCAATCGGAACAGGTCCTTGTTGAAGGAGCGTGAACCGGTTTCCGGCGAAACGTCCAGAAGCGCTTGGATCTTGTCAAACTTGCCTTCCTTAATGGTGCTTCGAACCACAGAATCCGCCACCATGATCTCCTGAACGGGAACCCGGCTATCCTCCTCCAATGAGGGAAGTAGTTTCTGGACAATGACACCTCTTAAAGACTCGGAAAGCTTGCGGCGAACCAGCTCGTGCTTTTCGGGTGGAAAATACTCGAACAGTCTAAGAATGGCCTGTTGGGCGCTTGCAGCGTGGAGCGTCGTGAAAACCAGGTGACCCGTTTCCGCAGCCGCCATGGCCGTATCAAAGGTGTCCGCGTCACGCATTTCCCCAATCAGAATGATATCGGGATTCTGCCGCAGTACCGCCCGCAACGCCTTTTTGAAATTGGGGGTATCGATCCCGATTTCCCGCTGATTGAATACACATTGATGATCGATGAAATTGTATTCAATAGGGTCTTCGAGCGTCACCACATGCTTCTCCGCATTGTGGTTCAGGTGATTCAACATACAGGCCATCGTGGTGCTCTTTCCCGATCCGGTCGCCCCGCAAAGCAGAACGATCCCATCCTTCGCCTCTATGAACTGACTGAGCGTCTTCTTGTCTAGATTCAGCTCTTCAAAGGTCGGGATCTTGCTCTTGATGTGACGGAACACCATGGAAACCGAACCCCGCTGCAGAAACGCGTTTACGCGAAAACGACCCGCCTGCTCCAAGAAATAGGCAAAGTCAACCTGACCTTCCATTTCCCACACCTCACGGAAATTGGTAGGCAAGCTTTCTTCCACGAACGCGAGCGCGTCTTCCCCATCGATCGGAGGCATATCGACCTCTTCCAATCCTCCGTTTATTCGCAACAAACCGGGCTTATCGGACTTTATCACAATATCGCTCGCGCCATTTTGAACAGCGAGTAGCAAAAGTTCATCGAATATTTCTACGGACATGGGATTGTTTTTACTGGGTTTTGATAATTCTACCGTTTGAAAGCCTAAATAGTTGACCGGGTATATAAATCGTCTTGGAACTCGAAACCTTCAATCTACACTGCCACGAAAAATGACTGATACACGATTCACAGGATCCATCACAGCGATGGCCACTCCCTTCAACAACGATGGCACCTTGGCGGTCGATGACCTGCAGCAATTTGTAGAGCGGCAAATAGCCGGTGGAATCGGAGGCTTACTTCCGATGGGAACTACAGGCGAGTCGCCGACACTCAACCATGAGGAACATGGCGAGGTCGTTGAAATCGTCGTCAATACCGCAAAAGGTCGTCTCCCCGTAATCGCGGGGGCCGGTTCCAACTCCACTCGAGAAGCGATTTCGCTGACGAAACACGCGGACGCTGCCGGGGCCGATGGAACCTTGCACGTTACAGGCTACTACAACAAACCGACTCAGGAAGGCATTTTTCAGCACTTTTCAGCGATCGCCCAGGAAACCGACAAGCCGATCATCCTATACTCTATCCCGGGTCGCTGCATTGTGGATATCTCGATCGAGACGGTTGAACGGCTGGTATCGAAGCATGCGAACATCCGCCACATTAAGGAATCTGGGGGCGATGTGAGTCGGGTCGATGGACTCAAAAAGGCTCTCGGCGATGACATTACCGTTCTCAGCGGCGACGATGGACTGACCCTGTCTTTCATAGCTTCCGGAGCGGAAGGGGTGATATCCGTGGCCTCTAATATTTTCCCAGCAGAAGTCACGGATCTCGTTTCTGCCGCTTTGGCCGGAGACCTCAAAGGAGCATCGAAAATCCATGAAAACCTGTATCCGTTATTTCGTGACCTTTTCATTGAGCCAAGTCCGGTACCCGTTAAGATTTGTCTTAAGAAGCTAGGGATATTTTCCACGGACCGGGTACGGCTTCCGCTGTGCGAAGCGAGTTCGGAAAACCGAAAAACGATCTTGGACAGTCTCGAACAGGTGAATGCCAATACGAAAACGACTCAAACAGCATAAAAGATGAACATTTGCATCAATGGATTCAAAGGTCGAATGGGCAACGCGATTGCGGAAGCAGCTGCGGATTCCGGCCACACCATCACCGGGAAAGTAGACATTGGGGATGACCTGAAAGCAGCGCTCTCCGCATCCGATGTCGTGATCGATTTTTCGTTTCACACCGTTACGCGAAGTGTATTCGAAACGGCAGCAGAGCTGGGCAAGCCCGTCATTTGCGGCACCACGGGCCACACACAAGCGGATCGCGCGGAACTACTAAAAATAGCCGAGGCGATGCCCACGGTTTGGGCAGGAAATTATTCGATCGGCGTCAATCTTCTCTGTTATCTCACCGAGAAAGCGGCGGAGATATTGCCGCTTTCCTACAATGCCGAGATTACGGAAATGCACCACCGCATGAAGAAGGATGCTCCAAGCGGGACAGCCCTCATGCTGGCCGAATCCGTACTGGGCCCTCGCAATCTCAGCTACGACGACCTTCAGCACGGTCGCGAAGGCGTACCGGGGGAACGTGGCGAGCGTGAGGTGGGGATGCACTCCTTGCGAGGTGGCGATGTGGTAGGAGATCACAGTGTGATATTCGCGGATATTGGGGAAAGAATCGAGCTCACGCACAAGGCTTCCAGCAGAGCGATTTTCGCCCGCGGCGCCGTTCGGGCCGCCGATTGGGTCATGGAAAAAAAACCCGGAGTCTATTCGATCCGCGACGTGCTTGGCCTCACCTAAGGATGATTGTCCTCATCGAAGGTAAATTGCTGAAAGCAACCCCCCTTTCCGCCACGATTTTTGCAGGAGGGATTGGATACGCAGTCAACATTCCCGTGACCACGGCTGAAAAACTCCCCCTAAACGGAGAAACGGTCAGCCTTCACACCCACGCCGTATACCGTGAAGACTCGCAGGCGCTATACGGATTCTGGAGTGAAGCCGATCGCGACTTCTTCGCTCTTGTAATCGAGAAAGTTTCGGGCGTAGGGCCCAAAGTCGCGATCAGTCTCATGAGCAAACTTCCCCTCGGAAGTCTCATCGCGGCGATCTCCAGCGAAAACTCGACCTTGCTCGCAAAAACACCCGGAATCGGAAAGAAGACGGCCGAGAGAATCATCATTGAACTCAAGGACAAGCTCACTTCTTTTCCCGCCGCTAGTGGAACGTCGGATACGTCTTCAACCGATCAACCGGTGTCCCCCCAAGAGGGCGAGTCATCGAAACTTGAGGACGCCGCGCTGGCGCTTCAGGCACTCGGCTACAAGCAATCCGATGCCAAAAAAGCGATTTCCAAAGTAATAGAAACCCTCGGACCAAATCTCAGTACCGAGGCACTGATAAAGGCCGCTCTCGGGTAGCCCGAATAGCGACTCGAAGCGGAAATCGCTTCCTACTTTAAGTTCAAGCGACTATTTCTAGCCGTGGTCACTTCGAATCCCGCCCCAGGAGAAAAAGCCGCTTTCGAAACGCTCAAGGGTGCCGCGCCGCCTGCTTCGTCAAAGGCGTTGAATGGATCCTGCAGATCCAATGCTCCAAAATCCAGGAGGTCTTCCGAAAAAAGAGTCTCCGCTTTCAATCCGTATTTTTCTGCTGAGGCATTCAATACCAGCCGATCATTCCAATGGGTAAGGTCCTCACCTTCGACGTTACCGAAATTTGAGACGCCGACGTATTCACCTTGTGGTTGCCCATTCACCTTGAAGAAACGTGGAGTAGCCACCTCGGAGGAGGCAATCTCCGGGAAGAACAGCGTATTGCCGCCAGCCGTACCGTTTTGAACGATCGAAGGCTGATCCGAGGTTCCGTTGAGCATCGGCCACAAGTTCCTTCCCGCCATTCCCAAAAGTGCAAAGGCCGCCGCTAGCCCGCCAATCGCGTAGGCGATTTGCTTGAAGGTGCGCTGGTTCCGCCTTGACTCGAATGGGTCCCCGAGAAGGGAACACGCCTTGTGAATGCGACAGTAGTCCAGAAACATCTTCTGACGATCCGGGTCCCGCCGTGTTTCCCGCATGAGATCCGAAAGATCTGCGGAGGATATTTCGTCGTCCAGATATAGGTTTAGCAACTCTGTGAAGCGCTCTTTATTCATAAAAGTTCATTTCCGAGGCGGTCACGCAGGCTTTCGCGAGCTCTGGCAATCCGGCTTTTCACCGTGCCAATACTAATTCCCAGCTCATTCGCGATTTCCTCGTAGGAAAGGTTCTTCACGTTTCTCAAAACGAGAACCTCTCGATGCTTGACGTTGAGCAAGTCCATTGCTGCGGAAACACGTTCTTGAAATTCGTTCGTGACGGCGATGTCCTGCGGCGTCTCGATATCCGCCTGGAAGATTTCCGCCAGCGTCGTGTCTGAATCGCCTCCGACCGTCTGGTCGAACGAGACTGACTTGTCCCGCTTTCTCCGAAACCAGTACCAGTACCGGTTTCGGGCCAAGTTCGTCGCTATCTGATAAAGCCACGTCGAGAAACTGGAATCCCCACGAAAGTTCTCCAGTCCACGGTGGGCTCTGATAAACGCGTCCTGCGTTACTTCTTCCGCATCCTGCGAATTTCTAAGCAGTTGCAGAACCATTGCATAAATTCGATCCCAATACCGGCTTACCATCTCCTCGAAGGCAGCCTCGTCTCCTTCCTTGAACCGTGCGACTAGCACCTTGTCCAAGGCTACTTCCTGAGCTTTAGTTGACATAGCAATTTGGCCTTTCTGACGTTTCTCTTTGATTAAAGTTCCCAACTTTCTCCTCCTGTCCCCTTTTCCTGCAAACGGCCTTATTTTCAAGCGATTTTCATGCCGAATCTCACTCTACTCCAAGTTGTTCACCCCTAAGACGCGCTCTCATGACGCTTCATTCAATTATTCTATCCTTTTATACGCGCCAAAACAGCTTCCGGTTGCTAAAATCGATACGATTTTAGACGCCACCACCGTGAGCTTTTGGCACATTCTCCCTACGTAAATGGCCAAATTGTCATAGATCCGCCCCACCAGAGCCGTAATTAATGACCCAAAGGTAGGGAGAGAGCGTCCCTGCTCCGCGCATTCCCCGTAGGGCCAGCGCTCGCGCTGCGCCGCGATGGACGATCAAAACAACCCCCTTGCACTGCGGCATGGCGCGAGCGCCAGCCCTACAGGGCTCAGGTTAAAGCACTGAGCTACTTTATTCCCAAAATCCCAAAGGTAGGGAGAGAGCGTCCCTGCTCCGCGCATTCCCCGTAGGGCCAACGCTCGCGCTGCGCCGCGTTTGTCAGACAATGACCCTCTCCCATCGAAAGGACGCCCTAATTCCACCCCGATTTCGGGCCGCGCCTCCAGGGATCGTTGCACAGATCCAATCGTTCTCCGATATCCAGCACCGAAATCCGCCAGAAGAGATTCCACTTCAACTCATCCGCAGCTTTTCTGCTCTGCAAGGCCTCGCCCAACGCTTTGATAAAGCAATAATGCTTCGCCGACAGCCGGTTCTTTACCCTTAGAAGCATCTCATCGATCTCCCAATCCATGTGCACATCCGGATGCTTCAGCAACTCTTTCAGCTCAAGCAGGTCCGATTGAGCGCTCTTGTTTTTCATAAATCGGAATAGCGCTCTATAATAGTAGACCCGTGCCTGAGCGTAGTTCGATTCACGTTCGCAGAGGGAGTGCGCCTTCTCAACCGCTTCTTCGCTGCCTTTGAAATCGCGTTTCAGCATTCGCACCCGGGCAATGTGGCAATACATGCTCACCGGCGTAAACCCGGCTTCGATCATCGACTCGTATGCCGCTTCGGTCTTTTCGAACTCTCCCAGCCCAACCAATTGACGGGCAAAGAAACGAGCCTCTTCGAAGGCTTTCCGGCTCATGCTGACGCGAAGACGAACCTCCAATACCATTCGCTTGGCTTCCTCCTTCTTGCCGCAACTCTCCATGAAAGCCCGGAATCGTGAAACCGTTAGATTAAGTTCAGCCAGGTACGGCTCCTCCCGATCGAGCTGCAAGTCGATAGATTTCAAATACCATTGAGTACCCATTCCAATACGGCCGCTCATGCCAGAGAACTCGGCCAACGCTTCGTAGCAACCACAGATTCTTGCCACGTTGGCGCTGGCGACGGATTGCTCGGTATCCAAAATCCTTTTAATATAGGTACGCAACCGTCGGTGGGCTCCCGCTTCGGAAACCAGACTGGGATTTCGAATCACGATTTCCGCAACGGTCTTGATATGGCCCGCAGATCGCGGCCCATTCACCGCCAAGTCATGCAACACGCATGCCGGCGGATAGCTCGGGTGTTCTCCATTCGCCATCCCCAGAGTCTCGGGAAAGCCTTCATCGAAAAAGAGCCGGTTTGCATCCGGATACCCCCTTTCACTTACGTCCTGATCGTTGCCATTATATTTTTCCATTTCACTCAGCTACTTGATATTTAATTTCGCAATGCCGTTTCGCTTCCCACTAAGAATGGGTCCCATAAGTCGTATTCAGCCCCATATTCATTGGATTATTCTATTGTAGGTCGTCTCGATGAGGCGACATTCGTC
>JAUHWE010000209.1 GCA_030424825.1 Verrucomicrobiia bacterium | reverse complement strand
AAGTGGACTTCAAACAAAAGATGAAATTGTGAGTCTGGAAGGAGCCCCCATTGAAAATCTCAACGATTTGCGTGACAGAATATTTTTCAAGAGCCCAGGAGATTTTCTGCTCTTCACTATCAAACGAGACGAAAAGGAACTCGAGTTCGCGATTTTGCTAGAACCAGAAGAGGACCACACGCTTGAACCGAACACAAGCAAGACATCGACCCAATAGCAAACGATGAAGATCATTCAATCCGAGCTTCATGTTGAAACAAACGGACAAAGGACCTACGAGATTTCCGACAAAGCCAGAAATGCCCTCAAATCGTCTCAACTCAAAAATGGTGTCCTCACTATTTTCTGTCGTCATACGAGCTGTAGCCTCGTTCTTATGGAAAACGCCGACCCCTCTGCCCGTCGGGACCTTGAGGACTACTTGAACCGCCTGGTCCCCGACAACGATCCTCACTTTACCCATACCTACGAAGGGCCCGATGATATGCCAAGCCACATCAAGACTGCCCTCACTCGAAGCTCCGAATCAATTCCCTTCTCAAATGGGGCTCTGCTTTTGGGCACTTGGCAAGGGCTTTTTCTATGGGAGCACCGTGTGGAGCCACATACGAGGCACCTCGTTGTTTCTATTGTAGGCGAGTAGCTTTTGGCTCCCATATACAAGCGTTTAAAAGCAGCGTATCCACCAAAACAAAACGGGCCTTTTCTCTAAAGAAAAGACCCGTGGAGAATAATTCTAAAACGATTTACTGATTGCGAATCGAATCTGGGTCAATACCCACTTCTTCCATTTGAGTTTGAGAGAAGACATCTTCAAAGTCGGAATCTTCGCTAGACAGGATCTTCGCGGTGATAAAGATGAGAAGGTTCATCTTCTGGCCATCTTTTTCCTTGTGACGGAAAGCCGCGCCTAGACCTGGAATTTTGTGAAGCAAAGGCACCTTGCTCTCCTCTTCAATCGAGCTGGCTTGCAACAATCCACCTAATCCCATAGTGTATCCGTCTTTCAATGATATCTGAGTTTCTGTGCGACGAGTAGAGATAATCGGAATACTCGCTCCACTTGCTCCACCGAACTCACGCTCACCCGTACGGCTGCTTACTTCAGGATTTACCCTCAGCGTGATAAGACCTTCATTGTTAACCGAAGGTTTAACTTTGAGAATTACCCCAATGTCCTTATATTCAAAACCAGCAACCTCGAAAGATCCACGCTCTTCATTGTATTGGTAGTTTGGAATCGGGAACTGCTCACCAATAGAGATTTCAGCTTCTTGATTGTTAAGCGTCACCACCGTTGGATGCGACACAAGGCGGCTGTTTCCCTGAGTCTTCAGAGCACTGAAGATGTAGCCAATCTGGCTAGTGCTAAAGATGGCACTCGTCGTCTTCTGCAAGTTTCCACCGTGAACCAGATCCGTCAGGTTACGAATGGCGCTTTGCTGAACAGAGGTGTCTGAAACAGTCGACGCATCCAGCAATGTCTGACCCGTGAGGTTATTGATGAATCGTCCATTACGACTTCCTGGAACACCGGAAACCGACGTATCGCCTACCGAAAGATCCACTTCGCCAAAATTGGTTTCATTATTATTCTCAGTTCCTCGTGTATTGCTTCCAGCACGCGTATCCAAGTTAGCATATTCCCGAGAGAGGCCACTAGCAGTTACTTCGAACTCTTCCAAGCTATTCCACTTAACCCCAATCTTTGATACATCCTGATTCGTCACTTCTACGAACCGGGTTTCGATCATCACTTGCAGCGTTGGCTTATCCAGTCTTTCAATCACCTGTCGGATGGTCGACATGCGCGATTGCCTTTCTGTGACAATGAGACCGTTCGTCCGAGCATCAATTTGCACGCGTCCGCCCTTGTCCGCATCAACCATATTGGTAATCGTCGCAGCAATGTCACTCGCTTCCGCATAGTTAAGCATGAATATGTCCGTTATGGGTGGCTCGAAATTCAATGTATCATTTGATATGATCTGGATAATATTTCCCTCCTCAATATATGTGTAGCCAATCGGCTCCAGCACGACTGAGAAAATCTGCTTCCAGGAAACATCGCGCAACTTGATCGAAGTCGTGCCTTGTAGGTCTTCAGGAATCACAATATTCAGCATATAAAGGTCAGCTACATTACGGAGCACTGTCCGAATCTCCTCGTTCGGGAAATCGACCGATATCATATCGGTATCTCCCAAAGAAAGTTCGCTACCCAATGGGGACGTACTAAGCCCGCTCCCCGTTTCCTTGCTTTGATTCGACTCATCGCCCCGCAGGACGGAATCGTCGAATTGCCTGCCGACGTCAGATGCCCGCGGAGGGTCCGTACTAACGTCTGACTGGCCGTTCTGTCCGTGTGACGCCAATTGCAGGCATCCGAACAGGATAGTGCTAATCATTAATCGTTTTGCAGTGTTCATATCTCTCTCTACTTTAGTTTAATCTCAATTTCGGCATCTTCCAAACGCAGACTATAAGCGTTTCGAAGTACCTTTACTATTTCCAAATTGTATTCTTTATTCTTATACGCTACAGAAATCAGTTCACCCGACTTCACCTTATCCTCTTTGAACATAAGATAATATTCACCGCCAATTGTGAATATCCCTGTGGGCTTCACATTATCAGCCAGCAATGGTATTAGCTCTTGTGCGGAGACCTTCTCTTCTACCACTTCGACTACCTCAATCACCTCTTCTTCAGAGACGTCGAATGGATCGCCAATTGCCACCAAAAGTTTCTCATCCGGCAATACCACCCGCTTGCCCAACAAACGATTGGCAATTTCGATCTTCTCCTTGCGCGACTCTGGTGATTTAACAACTGAATACGCGGTTGTCGCGAATCCAATTATCAGCAATATTGAAACAATGTTGTAAGTACGAATTTTCATATAAGCCTAAGACGCTTTCTTGCCTAGCATCAAAAAGGAGACATCCATAGATAGGAGTTCATTCCCTCCCGTTAATGACTTAGACAGTCTGAATTTTTCCAATCGGTAGAATGACGGTCCTCCTTCTAAAGTTCTCATAAAATTAACTAAATCTTGATAAGAACCGGTCGCCTTCATGTGGTAGCGTATCTTGATGTAGGAATCCACAACCGGATTTGGCATCTTGCGCTTTTTCCGATTCTCTTCTTCGGTTACGATTTCAACCTGTTTCAGATCGCTCAAGGCGACGTTAGTTGACGCCTCAATATTGAAGAAGTAGTTGTAGTTTGTAGCTAATTCTTGTGATTGGAACATCCGCTTGTCCAGCTGCTCAATCTGGCTCTCAACCACTTTTATATCCTCCTCTAAACCTGCGCTATTGGTGATATTCCTTAGCATAGTGGAGATTCGGATATCGATTTGCTCAATTTCAGAATCCAAGTCGGACTTCTTGTCCATATGCAGCACATACACGGTCATGCAACTAGCGAACACCAGCCCCGATATCGCGATGATCAGATTCTTTTTAATTGTCTCTAACAATGCCTCGAAGCTCATGACTATGATTTCTTTTTCGCGTTGCCACTTTCCTCTGGGCTTATCGCCTCTAGGTGAAATTTGATTTGATCGGTTCCCGAATCCCGCTCGACAGATACCTGGTTAAACTGTGCATAACGATCCTTGAGCGAATCGACATTGCGCAGCTTTTCCATATATTCCTTTAAAAGCGAATCGGTCTCTTCGCTCGCTACTACGTATCCCTGAAAAACAGCTTTTTCATCAATGTACTCCACATTGAACAATGACATGCCGGGCATCAGGCTCTTTCCCGCATCAATAATGAGATCACTTGCAACCAGTTGATCGTCTTCGAACGTATGTATTTCATCAATACGCCTTTCCTGCTCAATAAAGAGATTGTTCATCCCAATCGCTTTAGCATGGTGCCCTTGGCGGGCTGCGATTTCAGCCTTACCCTCTTCAATTTTTTCCCCAAGCGAGTAGATCGTATACTCGTAGAAACCGACATGCATTAAACTCATCACAGCGATCGTTACGGCCACAGCTGAGAGGAAGAAACTCGTTCGAACGGTCTTGATATCCGGAAGAGTGTCACGATCCCTAAAATCTGGCCGCCAGTTTAGTTCAGCGACGTCTTCCACCTTTTTTTCCCGCTTCTTTTTCACGCAGCGACCTCCTCTTTATTGAAGGTGTAAAGACTCGACAATAGCCCCATCCAGGAAAAGTCAGTCATCTCTTTCAGTTCATCGTTCGCGAAACTAATACCTCCAGACTTAAGCCATTCTTCCAATTCCAACTCGAATGGTACTAAGTTCAAGAACCCTCCAATACTGCCTTCCAGCCAGTCCATTTGAATAGACCTGGAAGCAGAATGGATCCAATTGACCGATTGCCCTGTTTGAACCTCGTAGTAGCCAATAGAGGATTGAAGCTCTCGCAGCAGTTTTCGAATGATCTTCCGGGAAATCGAACTGAAATCGAAGTCTTTAGACGAAAGCAATCGTATCGCTGCATCCTCGTCCTTCAGGCTTAGCTCCAACTTTAACGCTTCCGCAATGTCCCTCGAACCTGTGTCGATCCTGCGCGACATTTCAATTCCCTTCGCTCCAATAATCACCGCATTCGCCGAACGCTCATCCAGTTCGAGCAACAGAGCAGGCACCTTGGAGCCTTTCCAAACGAGCGCGTCCTGCATCGCTCCGATCATACCCACCGAACCCAATTCTACGCGCTTCGGATAAATGGCGTGTCGAAGCATCGAATCCTGTAGCCCTTGAATATCCGCATGGGGCACCCCACAAATGAGTACCTCTTTTCGATTGAATTCCTTAGGATCTATTTCCTTTCCCGTATCTGGCGACAAGCAGTGGGCGGCCAGCTCCGGAGGAGCATTCTCAATCTCGTCGTGAAGGAAATTAAACACGAATTCCGTTTCCTTTCCCTTAGGAGAGTCGATCGCCACTTGGCGAACGACACGACGCTCCGGGTAAACGACACAAGTGCCGTTCAGGTAGCCGTTTGCTTTCGCTCCACAAAATTTTCGTACCGAGCTCGCAATTGCTTCTGAATCCTCGCCAAGCTCAATTTCCTGTATCGCCTCGATCGTTATCGGCGCGTTGAATGAGCTTACCCTGACCATCCTAATGGAGGAGGGACGATACTCTACTATGTAATCTTTTTTACTTGAGGAAATCATGTCTGGATTCCCCGGGCGGATAATCGCCCAGATGGGATACCTAAACCTATCGGCTCCTCATTCTCTAAATTGAGCCGAATAGAGGGAAGTTATCCTCATTTTGAATCCTTTGCCACGCGCCCTTATGCGCTTTCCATCCTAAGAGAAACTCTTCCAGAGGGAATTAGACCCTAATCCCAATAGCAAAGCGCGCTTACTCCCATTCAGGGAATTTCACATTTCAATTACTGAAACCTATGATCGCCACCCCTCACGCCAACCAACGACTCGATCTCTTAAGGGTCTGAGTAATCGCCAATAATCCCATTAAAGGAATCCTCGACCGACTCGTTCGCTTTTTAGCCATTGAATAAACCGAAAGCGCACAAAAAAAGCCCGGACCGATTGGGTCCGAGCTTTGGAAATTCTATTATCGTTCGCCTGCACAAGAATTGCCTTCTGCAATGCCCGCCGCTTCCGATGCGGCGCCTATGGGACTGCCTGTCCTACCAAGCCTTCTTCTTATGACGATTCGACTTCAAACGCTTGCGACGCTTGTGCTTCGACATCTTAAGACGACGTTTCTTCTTTAGATTACCCATAGAATGATATCTTCAATTTTTTGGAAAAGCCCGAGAAAGTGATGCGTGCCCTGGGCTCTGTAAAGAAGAAACTACAGATAATTATCTATCTGATCGAGTCAACTTCACCTCTACGCGGCTCTGACCCCTTTGGGGAAGCCTAACAATTGGGATTTGCCAGGAAGCAACTCGAAGCTCTCGTGCTTGCACCACATCTCCCGCAAGCACCAGCCGAAGCGACAATCAAGCACTAACCCCTCGGGCCTCTGAATAAGTCCAGTTTCTTGAGAAGGGTCACAAACCCCTTTGGCAAGGCTACGTGGGCCCCTGGAAAGTTTTCCTCAGGGGTCTCGAAGTCAACCGACACCAGATGGAGGCATATTTGATCGTAAATGGGATTCTCTGGTGCATTGCCGCGCCGATAGCCCTTCTTAATCATGGAAAGAAAAATGCGATCGCCCTTCGCGTATTCCGCCTCTCCCACGATATTCAGCTCCCGCTCCGCAGCGTGGATCCGAATCTGGTGCACCCTCATATCACGAGTGGTCGCTTCCCAAAGCTGATAACGCCCGTAGCTTCTTAAGTACTGGAAATGGGTTTCGCACTTTTTCCCGGTCTTATGGGAAACGAGCATCTGTTTCCCGTTTGAATGAGCCGCAATCGGCAAATCACAATGGAGTTCACGCGCCTCCCGTTCGGTACTGGCCAAAAAATGGTAGCGGAAAACAAGCCGACGCGAGCCAAAAGCGTTTCTGAGTTTCTCCTCCCACTCCTCCGTTTTCGCATACAATAGGACGCCGCTCAACTCAGCATCCAACTTGAATACTCGAAAAAGGCCTTCCACACCCAAGGCTTTCAACTGAGGCTTTTCGTTGAGAATCTCGCGTCGCAGGGCCATCGAAATATCCGGCTTCCCTGCGTTCCAGTCGTGCCGAAAGCAAGCAATTCCCGCTGGTTTGTTAATCGCAAAGTACCCGGGATGATCCACGAGCAAGGGAAACTTGGCAGATCGTTCGCCCAAGTATCGTTCCGGAAAAGAGATGAAAGGAGCGTTATCAGGCATTGCGTTAAAAAAAGAGCTCCCATCGCCAAAACGTGGGAGCTCATAGATGGGAGGAGGAAAATTCGTTTAACTAGGCGACCAACAACTTAGCCATCGAAGACTTGGTTCGACTCGCCTTGTTACGGTGAACGAGATTCGACTTGGCCGCTTTGTCCATCGCTGAAATATAATCAGTCGCAGCCGCCTTAAGCGCTTCCTTGTCACCTGATTCGGCAAGGGACTGGACTTTCTTGGCCAACGTTTTCAGACGCGTCTTGCGCGAGCGATTGCGCAGCGTGCGGGCGATCGTCTTACGGTTGTTCTTTTGTGCTGACTTCGTATTTGCCATAGGAGGGGCGGATATTCCGTCTATTTTCTCCCGTGTCAAGGCATTTAGACGAGATATAACAGGGGTTTTACAGAGGTGAAATTGAATTTGCTAAGCTCGTCGTACTGGAAAAGTTCAGCCACTCCGAGCTCCCTCGCAATTCGCGCCAACGACTGATCGAGTAGGAACCGTCACTGTCCAGGTTCTTAAGATTCAAGTCATAGTGAAAGGCCGCATTTCCGGTCAACGTAATGTCCTCCCCCACTGCAGCTCCTGAAACATTGCCATTACCCTTGATTTCCAGGTCGGCGTTGGGCGCATACAGTATTCCCGCAAAGTCTCCGTTGCCCGCTACTTTAATTGTCTGGCCCGCGCCAGAAACGGCGGTCCCCCAAACTTGAAAGGCTTCAGG
>JAUHWE010000208.1 GCA_030424825.1 Verrucomicrobiia bacterium | reverse complement strand
TCTTCACCTAGGGCATGGCTGAAAACTATAAAGATACGCTCAAATTGCCACAGACTTCCTTCCCCATGCGGGCGAATCTCGGCAAGCGTGAACCTGCCCGAGTCGCGCACTGGGAAAAGGTCGATTTGTATGGGAAAATCCAGGAGAAGAACAAGGATGGGGAGCTCTTCCTGCTGCATGATGGGCCTCCCTTCACCAATGGGGACCTCCACCTAGGACACGCTCTCAACAAAACCCTCAAGGAGATCGTCCTCCGCTATAAGGCCGCCAAGGGATTTCGCACACCTTACATTCCCGGCTGGGACTGCCATGGCCTTCCGATCGAGCACAAAGTCTCCAAAGAAATCCAGGCCTCAGATGAAACACTGACAACGGCTGAGCTGAGGGAAAAGTGCGACGCTTTCTCCGAACATTGGATTGCCGTACAACGCAAACAGTTTAAGCGACTGGGCGTCCTGGGTGACTGGGATCACGAGTACAAAACCAAAAACGCAGCCTACGAAGCGGAGATTCTTAAAACGCTCGCTTCTTTCGTAGATGCCGAACTCGTATACCGTAGCAAGAAGCCAGTCTACTGGTCTATTCCTTTCGAAACGGCACTAGCTGAAGCCGAAATCGAATACAAGGACCACACGAGCCCGTCCATCTGGGTCGCTTTCGATATTCCGGAAAAAGCCCGGTTCTCCATCGAAAAGCCGCTTTCAGTCGTCATCTGGACCACGACCCCATGGACAATTCCGGCAAACCTCGCAGTCGCGGTGCACCCAAGGCTTGAATACGCATTTGTCGACGCAGGTGAACGTGTTTTCATCGTAGCAAAAGAGCTGGCAGAAAAATTTGCCGAGGATTGCGGGATTGAAAACGGGAAAGTCGTCCAGACCGTTCTTGGCGAAGTCCTCGAAGGAATAGAATCGCGCCATCCGTTTATCGATCGCCCAAGTCCGATCGTACTGGCGGACTACGTTACGACAGAATCCGGTACCGGATGCGTCCATACCGCTCCCGGGCATGGTCTGGACGACTATCTTACCGGGCTCAAATACGGTTTGGATATCTACTGCCCCGTCAACGACAAGGGCGAGTATGACGACGATGGGCAGATACCCGAGTTTCTCGTTGGAGAATCCGTTCTCGAATCCGATGGCTGGGTCCCGGCAAATGGTAAAGTCCTCAAAGCCCTCGCCGAAGCCGGAGCGCTTCTGAAAAAACAGAAGATCACTCATAGCTACCCTCATTGCTGGCGATCGAAAACACCCGTTATATTCAGAGCCGTCGACCAGTGGTTTGTCGCTTTGGATAAAAATGGACAGCGCGAAAAAGCGCTGGAGGCGATCGAATCGGTGAAGTGGATACCTGATTGGGGGAAAAACCGAATTCGAGGCGCGGTGGAATCGAGACCCGACTGGTGCATCAGCCGCCAACGGTCCTGGGGCGTGCCTATCCCGGCCTTCTACGACGAGGACGGCAATGGCCACATGGACGCAGGGGTAATCAGGGCGATCGCTGAAAAGATCGCAACCACCGGTACCAATCTTTGGTATACAAAAACTGCGGACGAAATTCTGGAAGGGATTGAGATTCCCGCTTCGTGGCAGGGTAAAAAGCTCACTTCTGGCACAGACACGCTCGATGTATGGATCGATTCAGGTTCTAGCCACTTCGCAGTACTCAAGAACGACGATCATTTGGCGTGGCCATGCGATCTGTATTTGGAAGGCAGTGACCAACATCGGGGCTGGTTTCAATCCTCGCTTTGGACCGGCGTAATTCGTGAAGGTGCCGCTCCCTATAAGAGTATCCTGACCCACGGCTTTATCGTGAACCAGGATGGCACTAAGCTCTCGAAGAGCGAAGGAGCGATGACTCTGGAGCACTACATGGACAAATTCGGATCCGATATTGTCCGTCTTTGGATTGCTTCCACGGATTTTCGGAACGACGTCCCCATGGGCGAGGAAATCCTTAAGACGATCGGTGAAGCCTATCGCCTTCTCAGGAACACCTACCGTTTCCAAATCTCCAATCTCTTCGATTTCGAAATCGACCAGCACGGAATGCCTTTCCAGGAGCTCCACGAACTTGACCGATGGGCCTTGGATAAAACCGCGGCGTTGGTAGAGGCCTGTGAGAAGGCCTACGAACGCTATGAGTTTCATCGCGTGTACCAGCTCTGCAACCAATTCTGCTCGGTCACGCTTTCCGCTCTATATCACGATATTCTCAAAGATCGTCTCTACACTCTGGCTGAGAATCATCCCCTCCGCCGCTCCTCGCAGACAGCGATCTACCATATTTTTCGTACACTCGTCCGCCTCCTTGGGCCCGTACTACCGTTTACTTCAGATGAAGCCTGGAGCTATTTCGTCTCCGACCAGGATTTTGTCGACGAGCCGCTACCCCTCCAAGGCTGGCCCCGCGAATCGGGAAAATGGCGGGACACAACTCTCGAGAGTGACTTTTCCAATCTCCTCGATTTCCGGGATTCTGTGAACGAGAAACTAGAAGCGCTCCGCAAGGACGGCGCCATCGGCCGCTCGTTAGACGCGTTTATCGTGCTTTCCGGCCCCGAATCAGATTCCACTTTCGCACTACTTAACAAGTATCAAAATTTTCTCGAAGAACTTTTCATCGTTTCGCAGGTGACGCTCACACCGAGTGACAAGGGCGAAATTGAAATCAATGTAACCAAGGCTGAAGGCGGCCGCTGTCCACGCTGTTGGAGATGGTTTCCGGACCTTCAAAACGGCGTCGAAAACGATCAACTCTGCTCAAGATGTGCCGAAGCCATTCTTTAACTGTCTCATATAATGCCCGCAAAAAAGTCTGTAGCTAAAAAAGCCGTTAAGAAAACTGCCAAAAAGGCAGCCAAAAAAGTCGCTAAGAAGGTAGCCGCCCAAAATGACTCCGAACCCCAAAAAGCGGCGACACCGAAAAAAGCAGCTCCCGCTAAAACGGCGTCTGTAAAGAAGGCGGCCGCTAGTGCCGGATTCTCACTGGAGGACGCGCTTTCCATCGCTAAGACGCGCAAGAACGATGACGATGCGATTGCTAAGAAAAAAGCAGCTAAGGAAAAAGCCCAGAAGGAGGTAGAAGAAGCGGAGCAAAAGGCAGAAGCTCGCGTACTCGGAGCCGCGTCGCTAACCGACATTCTTGGATTCGATCCAACGGCTTCAACAAACTCCCCCGTAGAAAATCGAAAAGTGCCTAAAAAGTATCGCCCGTTCTACGATTTGCTAATTGAGCTAAGAGACCATGTAAAAACAGGTCTTAGCATGCACACCGAAGAGACGCTGAAGCGATCCAGCAAAGACGACGCGGGCGATCTTTCTGGATACAGCCAACACATGGCGGACGCGGGAACGGACACTTTCGATCGCGATTTCGCCCTAAGCATGGTTTCCAGCGAACAAGACGCTCTGACCGAAATCGAGGCCGCAATCGAACGCATTTTCAGTGGAAAATACGGGATTTGTGAAATGACGAATCAGCCCATAGACGACGAACGCCTCATGGCCGTCCCCTTCACGCGCTACTCCGTCGAAACGCAAAAGCAACTCGAGAAAAACAAAACCCGTAGCGTACAACGAGGAGGCGTCTTCGCTGAGGCTTCGTCCGAAGACGCGATGACCTTCTCTGACGGCGATTCTGACTAGTCCCCAACTTTTCGATGCAAGGTATCGCAGCGTACAAGCGGCTCCATAGCTTGGCGCTACTGGTCATCATTTTAGACCAGATTTCGAAAATCCTGATTGAACGGACATTGCCCTACGGCAGTTTCTACCCGCCTCATTGCATCGAAGTAATTCCGGGATTCTTCAATCTCGTTCATGTCGGCAACACCGGTGCCGCATGGAGTCTCTTCAGCGGTTATCCTAAAGCCTTGGCGTTCATTGGGCTACTCGCCCTCGTTTTTTTATTTGTATTCCGTAATTCACTACAATTAAAATTGCCTCAGTCACAATGGGCCTTCGGACTGATTACCGGCGGAATAATTGGAAATCTCATCGACCGATTTCGTCTCGGCCATGTCACTGATTTCCTGGATTTCCACATTAACGACTGGTACTGGCCCAGTTTCAATGTCGCAGACTCCGCCATAACCATTGGTGTCGGCCTCTACATTCTCTTCTCATTTCTCCAGCCCAACGAATCCCCGAAAGCCTCTAATTGAACGTCCAGAATACAACGTTGTATTTTGAACGCCGATCAAGCGCCCAAATGCGTCACAGCGAATAGTGCCGGATCACTACTCCACGTTGGCCACTTGCTCCCGAATCCGTTCGAGTTCGTTTTTAAGAGCCAAGGCGCATTTGGATACATCGATGGAGCAAGACTTGCTTCCGATCGTATTGATTTCCCTCGCGATCTCCTGAATGAGGAATTCTATGGACCGTCCAACGGGTTCATCTTTTTGCAATAGTTCCGAAAACTGGCTCAAGTGGCTATCCAAGCGAGTAATCTCTTCGGAAACATCACACCGGTCCGCATAAATTGCGATTTCTTTGAGCACCCGCTCGTCGTCAATATCGACTTCCAATCCCGCTTGCTCCAGTCGGCTATACAGATTCTCTCGATGCTTTGCAACCATCTCGGGAGCGAGCTCACCAACGGCGTTAAGCGTATTTTTCATCTCAATACAACGAGTGTTTAAATCCTCATGTAACGCGACTCCTTCGCGCTCACGCATCGCCACCAATTCACCCAGCGCACTTTCCGAGCATTTCATTAAAAGCTTTTCGACAATCTTTGGCGGCAGTACGCTCGCTTCAGACTCCAACAGTTTCGCCAGGTCCACGACTACTTGGGCACTGATTTCGCTTGAGCCTCCATGTCGCTCAGTGATCCGCTTCAATCGATCGATCCCAGCGTCGATTTGAGCATCACTCGGAAGTCCAGCCGCCTCATTCCGGTCATCCTTTATTTCGACCGAAAACTGGACCCTTCCTCTCCCGAGCTGCTGTCTCGCCCTATCTACAACTTGCCGTTCCAGATACTGAAACTCTTTCGGAAGCGTACACAGGATATCGAGATTCTTTCGGTTCACCGAAGAAATCTGCACCGATACCGAGACCCCGTCTTCGCTCTGCTCCGACCTTCCAAATCCGGTCATACTCTTCATATGCTCTGTCCTAAAAATTTGGCGACCTGGTTCACGTCTTTGTCGCCGCGACCGCTTAGATTCATAACGATGATCTTGTCCTTAGACAGTTGCGGCGCCCTCTTTATGGTGTACGCCAAAGCGTGGGTAGATTCCAGAGCCGGGATGATTCCTTCCGTACGACAAAGCATCTGGAACGCGTCCAGCACTTCATCGTCCGTTGCGTAGGCATACTCGATCCGACCAATGTCTCGATAGTACGCATGCTCCGGACCAATGGCAGCATAGTCTAGTCCAGCAGAAATCGAATGGGTCAACTCGATTTGGCCATCCGCGTTTTGGAGGATGTAAGTCTTGCAACCCTGCAACACTCCTAAACGCCCCCCTTCGAAGCGAGCAGCGTGTTCGCCGAGTTTGATACCTCGGCCTCCCGCTTCTACACCGACCAATCGAATGTCAGGCTCGTCCAGAAACTCGTAGAAGAGTCCGATGGCATTGGACCCCCCACCGACGCAAGCGATCATCTCATCCGGAAGTCTTCCTTCTTTTTCTAGAATTTGCTGCCGCGTTTCCAGACCAATAACACGGTGAAAGTCGCGAACCATCATGGGATAAGGATGCGCCCCGAGAGCCGAACCCAGGATGTAATGAGTGTCTCGGACATTGGTCACCCAATCGCGCATGGCTTCATTAACCGCGTCCTTAAGCGTCTTCTGTCCGGATTCCACACCTCGAACCTCAGCCCCGCAAAGTTCCATTCGGAAGACATTGAGCTTCTGCCGCTCCATGTCGACCGCACCCATGTACACGACACATTCAAGACCCATTTTCGCGCAGACCGCCGCCGTGGCCACCCCATGCTGCCCGGCTCCAGTTTCCGCGATAACCCGGCGCTTGCCCATACGCTTGGCAAGCAAGGCCTGGCCTATGGCGTTGTTGATCTTGTGCGCTCCCGTATGGAGAAGGTCTTCTCTCTTAAAGTAGATTTTCGCCCCGCCCAATTCTTCCGAGAGCCTTTCGGCAAAATACAATCCGGTTGGCCGTCCCGCAAACTCCTTCAACTGGTGAGCCAGCTCGTTCTGGAATACCTCGTCTTTCTTGGCTCGTTCGTACTCCTCGCCGAGCTCCTTCAGGGCTGTCATCAGCGTTTCTGGCACATAGCAACCGCCAAATTCCCCAAAACGCCCCTGCCGATTTGGCAGGGCTTCCTTGTCGATTCTTTCCGTAGAGATACCGCTCATTAGGGGCGGAATCATTCAGAGCATTATCCAGGGAAGCAATCGAAAAGCCGTCGCCCTCTACTGATCCTGATTCGATAGAAAATCGAACGAACGGGCTTCAGTCCCCCTCAGAAACCCGGTTCTTCAAATACGAAATCACGTCCTGGAATTTCGCCTGGTTGTCACCGTCGGTCTCGACCAGATTCTCGTGGGCCTCCAAACAAAGCCGGGCGCTATCTAGCTCGTCAAGTTGTACGGTGGAAAGTGACTCCGTCGCGTCATCCGCATCGACTGCCTGATCCCCCAGATCCAAGGTCGCTATGCGATGCAACCCCAGACCACGAACAAGTGCCGTGTTACGTTCACTGAGACGAGAAAGCACCAGCGATCCTTTCGGCTTAAGCTTCCGCAAATCGAGGGCACAACCTGCGAGGACACCTAAAACGGTGCTGTCCATCCCCGTACAGCACGAGAAGTCGAAAACGTAGCTTCGACCTCCCGCCTCCGTCGATTCCTTCAGGAAGTCCTTGAGGGGCATTACGTTCTGAAACGACGCCCTGCCCACAATCTTCACCGCAACGGGGTCCGAATGCGGATCGACTAAAAATACGGATTCCTCCTCTGACATCTAAATTTCCACTCCGCTAATTAAGACCCCAACTCCAGCTTTTTGTTTAACTGGATGCCTTTATAATGTCTCGGAGCACGTAAGGAAGAATTCCGCCATTGCGGATGTACTCCACCTCAATCGCCGTATCGACGCGAACTTTGAGCTCAATCTCCTCTTTCTCGCCACTGGCTCGCTCGATTACCGCCGTCAATGTCTGCTGCGGCTTTAGGTCGTCTCCCAGTCCGGGTAAGGAAACAATTTCCGAGCCGTCTAGATTCAAGGATTGAGCACTCATTCCATCCATGAATTCAAGCGGAAGCACTCCCATTCCAATCAAGTTAGAACGATGGATCCGCTCATAACTCCGGGCGACCACTGCCTTTACTCCGAGCAGACTGGTTCCCTTGGCGGCCCAATCTCGAGAACTTCCGGTGCCGTACTCAATTCCTGTAAAAACGATCAGCGGAGTCCCACGTTCCTTATAAACTTGAGCCGCATCAAAGATCGTCGCAGGTGTCCCTTCGGGCATGATCTTGGTAAAACCGCCTTCTTTTCCGTCCGCCATGAGATTCT
>JAUHWE010000207.1 GCA_030424825.1 Verrucomicrobiia bacterium | reverse complement strand
ACAATACGGTCGCCACAAGCGACGTCCCTACTTCAAAAACTCATGCCACCCAACTTGTCTGACCCTTTCTAACTCTACCTGGTTTTATTTCGAAAGATTGTTCATTAGGCAGGTAGACCTAAGAAGAAACTTTCTTCAATTCCGAGCATCATTCAAGCATCACCGTACCGAACCAGACGGGATTCCGCTCGACAGAGTGCGACTCAGCAGACTAGCTTTCAGCAATGAGCACTCTTAACGCCGCGACCCCAAGCAGCCAGAGCCCACTCACTCGTCGAACCTTTGTCAAGGGAGCGGTCACAGCGTTTCCGTTGATTGTGTCCAGCGGCGTATTGGCGATTAATGGACGACCGGGAGCGAACAGCCGGATTATCACCGGCCATATCGGAGTTGGCGGCAAGGGGACGAGTCACCTGAAAAGCATCCCCGATAACGTGGGCGCGCTTTGCGATGTTGATACTGAACACTTGAAAAAGGCAGCTTCTCTTTTTGATCGCAAGCTACCTCTATTCACGGACTACCGAGAGCTACTTGAACGGAAGGACATCGACGCAGTTGTCATTGCTTCCCCGGACCATTGGCACGCTCTAATGATGATCGATGCCTGTGCCGCAGGCAAAGACGTCTATGTAGAAAAACCGGCGTGCAAGACCATCGAGGAGGGACGAGCCATGGTAAATGCAGTCAAGCGTTACCAGCGTGTCGTTCAGGTAGGCTCTCAAGGGCGCCATCACCCCGCTGCCGCCGTACTGAGAAAATTCTTACAAGAGGGAAACCTAGGTCGGATCACACGCGTGGATTGCTGGCATAATGACAATCCAATCGGCGGCGATCCACAGAAAACAACCAAACCTCCCGCCAACTTGGATTGGGACATGTGGTTGGGACCTGCCGCAGGTCGAGCCTACAACCCCGACTATTGTCACCGAAATTTCCGTTGGATGTTGGATCTCGGTGGCGGTCAGATCCGCGATCGCGGGGCCCACGTATTCAATCTCGTGTCCTGGTTTCTTGGCCTAGACCGAACCGGTCCCGCTCACATCGAGGCTTCCGGTCGGATTCCGGAAAGCGGACTTTGGAACTGCCCGACAAACTTTGAAGTGACCTACGAATTCAAACGTCCCGATCTCACCATTCACTGGGCCCAACCCGGTGCTCGGGCCGGCGACTTCGAGTTCGGTGCCGTCTACCACGGCACCGAAGGAAAGACGATCGTACGCGGGGGCGATGGTCGCGTCTTTCCCGATGAGCGAGTCACGGAATTCGCGAAAGCACATGGGATGAGCACTACTCTGCCCAAAGGCGTTCCCGCCCACAAATACAACCTTGAAAACTGGATCGACTGCATCAGAACTCGAAAGCAACCTGTCATGGATATTGAATCGGGTCATCGCGTAGCCAGTATGTGTATACTCGCCAACCTCGCCTACCGCCTCGAGCGCCCGGTTTCCTGGGACTATAAAAAGGAACGATTCAATCAAGACGATGCTGCCAATCTGCTCCTCGGCAACCCCGGTCGAGGCAAATGGCGGATAAAGAACAGAATACCTACTGCCAGGAAACCCAAATCATCGTTTGACGCCAATCCATGCCCCTTTCCGGCATCTGCTTCTTAGAAGCTGAAATGGGATTTGACTTCGCGAAAAAACCAACTCGCCTTTGCCATTTTCAATAGCTCTTCTTCGACCAGCTCTCTGAACATAATACTTCGCGTAACCGTACGAGAATATATAGTACAAATAGAGAACGCGAGTCGAAGGCTCGCGTTATACAAAACGAAAGGAAATCAAAATGGGAATACTCAAGGAATTTAAGGAATTTGCGGTAAAGGGGAACATGATCGACATCGCAATTGGGGTTATCATCGGGTCCGCCTTCAACAAGGTCGTGGATGTACTGGTTAAGGAAATTTTCCTGCCACCGCTATCGTTTCTAACTGACGGAATCAGTTTAGAAAACAAGAAGCTAGTTTTGCGAGAGGCCGTTACGGTAGACGGGGTCGCCAAATCCGATCAGATCACTATAGGTTATGGCAAGCTAATCGAAGTCAGCGTTGATTTTTGCATTATCGGATTTGTCGTATTCCTCGTTGTCAAAATAATGAATACAATTCGCAAAAAGGCGGATGACCCAAAAAACGCAACGGAGAAGACCCCTAAGAACATCGAATTACTACACAAGATGACCGAGCTAATGGAAATTCAAGTCAAGCAATTGGAAGAATTGAAGAAAAAATAGCAATCCATCCGAGCCGAGCACCCCAGATCCTAGTGGGGAGGGAGTTCACGTTTGGTGAAGCCAGGAGTCACCAGAGCAACTATCGCAAAAGGTTGTAATAGTGCTCCACATTCGCAACGTACTGAATGGTCTCCTTGGAATGACTTCCAGTTACCTGAGGAAGGCCGCGCCGGATACAATCCCAACGCGCTCCGTCGCAAAGACGATCGCTGCGAACCACTTTCTGTGCCCGAATGATATTTCCCGGACCCGCATTGTAGGAGGCGAACATCAGCTTGAGAATCTCCCCGCTACTCCGGTCCTCAGTCCAAACATTGTAGCACTTTAGATTGTAGCGAATGCCCGCGTGAATATTGGCGCTCGGATCATAGGGCGCGTTGGGCAAGCCCACTTCCTTTCGGATCTCCTGAAACGTGGCTGGCATCAATTGCATTAAACCCATCGCGCCTGCCGTACTTTTGGCCTGAGGCTGCAAGCTGCTTTCCTGAATGCTTTGCGCCTTAAACCATCTCCAGGACATTCTCCCGAAATAAGTACGAGTATACTTTCGAAAAATTTCGTCGTATCGACTCGTCATCCCCCCGATCGATTGCCGCGTCGCGTCAGGGACACTTTGCGTTTCGTCCTCAAACAGGTTTCGCTCTATTGCCTGAAACAAAGACAGGGAAACCGCAAGTCCTAGAAAGCTCAGAAGGTACTTCCTGAGGGCCATCATCCTACCGCATGGTAAAGCTTAGCAACAAGCAAACCGAGAGCAGAAAGAATCCCGCAAAAATGGCGGCGGCAATATTTCCCTTCTGAATTTCTTTGAGAAAGTCGATCTCCTTGAAAACGTGGCGGTCCACAAGCCACAAGATGCCCACTGCTAAAAGTATCGTCAGGCAGGCATAGAAAACGTTTACGATCAGAGAAAAGAAGCTGCTGAAGAAAATATCGAGAAAGGCGAAGGTCGAGAAAGTGATCATCGACCCGAGAACCTAGACAACTCCGTCCGCAAGACAAGATCGAATCCCTCCCTTCCTCGTGCCGCAAAGGTAAGAACATTCCAGAACCATTGGTTTGCCAATGCGAGATAGACTGTCATCCTAGCATTGAAAACGAAGGTCCATAAATCTAATTTTAAAACCTTGCATCATAGATGAACCTACTCTCCCACGCGCTCCTTTCCCGAAACGAGACGGACGACGTTCTCACGGTAAACGTACTCTGGGATTTCTTCGGCAGGGACCTGCGCCAGGACAAGCGCCCTTTCGTTCGGCGCGGAGCAAAAATCCACCGGACTATCGATCGCGAAACCGATACCTCTGCAGAATTCAAGCAGGCCCTCGGCCTTGTATCCGAAAACCGTGACTCCGTATTGGGTGTCGTCGTTGATATCGCTCTCGACTACGCCCTTTCACTGGACTGGAAGTTCTACTGTTCCGACGACCGCCTAGAACTCTTCGAGCATTTCTACAATCGCATGGAGCGAGCCGCTCCTTCCATCAGTGAGAGAGCCGTCACTTTCGTTAAGGGCATGCGTGAACGGAACTGGTTTAAATCCTATGGCGAACTCGAAGGGATTCAGCGCGTATTCCAACGTCTCGCCCAAAGATACCGGTTCCTAGATTCGATTGACGGGGCCGAAGCCGAAATCGAGCATCGTGTGGATCAATACAGGATTTTGATGCGGAATCTATACCCTAAAGTCCAAATAGCAGTCGCCAAGCTGTAGCGCCTGAAGCGAATGCCTCACAAGCCGCCTTCGAGGTCTTCCCGTTATATTTGAGTTTCGATTCAAGGTTCCTCTATATCGACATCCGATTTGCACGGATCGAATTCCCGCCATGTCGAATGGTATCCCCACCGTCCCTAATAGGCGAAATCGCTTCGACGTACGTTAATTCTTGGTCAAAGTCGCAGAGCGGAGAGGTAGCTCATTCGTTTTGCTGTACCTATTTCCTCATATGACATACCGTTTTATCGGATCGAACTTGTTTCCCATGCAAATACTACCTTCTGAGCCGCTTGCAGTCCTTGAGGATCTTGATGACCTGTACGTCAATTTAGACGGAGCTTGTAAACCAATTTGGCTGAATTCCAGTGCCCAGACCTTTGAGAAAAGCTCTCTGGGGGAATCAAACGCGAATGAGTATTTTAAAGGGTTAGGTCATCAGCTCAAAGAACTTCGCGAATCACCGGGTGAAGCGACCAAGCGCATTTGCAAATACAAAGTGAAGGACCAGGAGCGCTATATCGAATGGCAGATCCAGTCCATCAAAGGGTCGAACGCGACCGAAGAGCTTCTTTTGATCGGGCACGATGTATCGGATTTTCAATACGAATTGCTGGAAACTAAATCCAAGCTGAAACACCTTTCTACCATTATCGAATCAGAACCATCTTGCGTAAAAACCATCGGGAGGGACGGAGAGCTCATAGATATGAATCCCGCAGGTCTTGAGCTAATTGAAGCGAAAGATCTAGAATCCGTCAAAGGCGGCTCCGTCTACAATCTCATGGAAGGTGAATCCCTGGAGAAATTCAAGGAGTTCAATCGTCAAGTGTTTGAAGGCAAATCCGGTTCCCTCGATTTCGAAATAACTAGTTTGAGTGGCAAAAAAAGGCATATGCGATCCTACGCATCCCCACTCAAGGATGAAAATGGGAATGTCATATTGCACGTAGCGGTAACGAACGAGGTCACCGAAGAAATCCAAAAGACTCAACAGTTGCGGGAAAGCATGGAGAAAGCCCAAGCAGCGGCGATTGCCAAAGGGCAATTTCTCGCTAATATGAGTCATGAAATCCGGACTCCTATGAACGCTGTTCTTGGCTTGTCCGACCTTCTGCTCGAAACACCTCTCGATGAAGATCAACGTGTATTTGCAGAGGGGGTACACACTTCAGCAAACAGTTTACTAAAACTGATAGACGACATTCTTGATTTTTCCAAGATCCAAGCAGGCAAGCTGGAGGTGTATCCAAGACCCTCGAGTCTTCGAATTGAGATCGCTTCGCTCAGGCAGATATTCAAGAACCAGGCCGAATCAAAAGGATTGGAACTCTGTCTAGAGGTCTCACCAAAAGTTCCCAATTCGGTCGTCGTCGACCCAGATCGATTCAAGCAAATCGTCATTAACCTTCTTGGGAACGCGATCAAATTCACCGACAAGGGCCGCGTGGGAGCCAATATAGACTATAGCGATCCGGAATCTACGGATCCAGAGCATCTCATAGTGGAAGTTTTCGATACGGGGATTGGCATTTCCGAAGAAAACAAAGACAGGATTTTCGAGTCATTTACGCAGGGCAATGCCGGCTTCAATCGCGACTACGGGGGGACCGGTCTGGGATTGAGCATATCGAATCAGCTCATTGAACTGATGGGGGGAGAGCTCAAAATGAAAAGCGAGTTCGGAAAAGGGACCACGTTTCGATTTACGATTCCCGTCGTTAACCCTCAGGACTCGATGGAACCGCTGATCGAGCAACCTCCAAAGGAAAACAATCCGAAAGAGGGCCGAAAGCCACTTTCGATCCTATTGGCGGAAGACAACCCTCTCAACCAAACTTATGCTCTACGCATCCTTGAAAAAGCGGGGCATCGCGTTGCGGTAGCGGAGAACGGGGCGGAAGCCATTTCAGCATTTTGCGCCGAATCCTTCGACCTCGTATTGATGGACATTCAAATGCCAGTGGTTGATGGGGAACAGGCGACGCAGGAAATTCGAGAGATCGACAAGAGCCAGAAAGTGCCAATCGTCGCGGTTACCGCCAATGCCATGAAAGAAGCGAAAAAGCGGTATCTGGAAATTGGCATGAACTCGGTTCTCAGCAAGCCCTTCACGAAGGAGGAGCTGCTCGAACTGATTGACAGCCTGGCTGGCGAACCGGTTCAAGCTGGATTGTCCTGAACGTTACGAGGCTAAGACGAAAAACAGCTCCGAACGAACCTTAAGCCTCCGCATTCGGCACCCACTTCATTATATGAGTCGCCACCATAACCAACTGACCTTCCTGGTTTGTGATCTCTATTTTCGCGTAGGATCGAGCGGCCTCCGCATCATATGACTCCACAATGTAGCGCACGGTGATTTCATCATCGATAAAAACGGGCTTGATAAACCTTATCCGATCATAGCCAAGTGAAATGGGGGTCGCATTCTTTTCCACCGCAGAATAGTCCTCGATAATTTGAGACGAAGCTTGGGACGTGTAGGCGATCAGCAGCGCTCCGTGGGCTATCCGCTTCCCATAAGCTGACTTTTTCATGAATGCCTCATCCACGTGATTGGGCGCGAAGTCGCCTGACAGTTGGGCGAACTGGTTGATGTCGTCTTCGGTAACGGTTTTCCGAAACGAAACCTCACTTCCCTTCTGGATCGAATCTCTTTTCCCCATACTTCGGAAGTTGAAGGAAGAATCGCTGAGGCGCAAAGCTAAGAATGTGACGAACGAGTCGGAACGACGCTTTTTACCCCTCAGGGCCAGCGCTTGCGCTCTGCCACGTTTGCGGGGGGTAGATGAACATGGGCGCGAGTGCCAGCCTTACGCTTCTGATATTAATTCGTCCCCCCTATCGATTCCCCTTTAATCGATAACCGTTTCTTGCAAACTTGAATGGTTCCCCGCTTGCCAAGAGTCCACTCACCTACCACTTTCTTTGGCTAGTTAAACCTAAACAATCGAATTGCTAATAAATTACGCTTTATGAAAACAACTTTAAGTCGCCTGATTCTCCTGGCTCTTTGCGCCGTTTCGCCATCGCTTTTCGCCGATTCCCATGGGGATCATGGCTGGAAACCACTTTTCAACGGCGAGACTTTGAAGGGTTGGGGTGTCGCACAGGGGTTCGCCAACTACTATGTGGAAGATGGGGCTATCTTGGGCAGGACCGCCGAGGGCAGTCCCAACACTTTCCTGACCTCCTACGAGCACTTCAGCGATTTCGAACTGAAATTCGAAGTCAAGGTGGACGAGGGGCTAAATTCTGGAGTACAGATTCGGTCACACACGCGCGATTGGGGCAGTCGCCGCTACTTCGGGCCCCAGGTCGAAATCGAAACGAGCCCCGGTCAGTCTGGCTTCATCTATGGAGAAGGTCTCAACACCGGATGGATCTCCAAAGAGCCAGATGAAGGAGCGAGCCACAAGCATATGAAAAATGATGACTGGAATGAATACCACATCATTGCCAAGGGCGACACCATCACAACATTCATCAATGGTAAGCAGGTCACTAAACTTAAGCTCCCCGGAGGCATCTACCGTGAGTATCCCTCCGGGTCAATTGGCTTGCAAGTTCACGGCATAAAGGCCGGTACTGGACCCTTTGAAGTCCGTTGGCGCAATATAATGATCAAGGAATTGTAG